>DPJQ01000038.1:28029-28225 GCA_003542935.1 Lachnospiraceae bacterium
ACATCTGCAGACCGCCGATGATGGCTGTGATCAGGGTGTACGCGAGGATCGGCCGTATCTGCGGCAGGGTGATGTAGAAGAACCGCTGAAAACTGTTGCAGCCGTCCAGCTCGGAAGCCTCAAATACATCCGGGCTGATCCCCATGATCGCGGCCATCAGCATGATCGTTGAATTTCCGAACCACATCAGGAAATT
>DPJQ01000038.1:28510-28666 GCA_003542935.1 Lachnospiraceae bacterium
GAACCACATCAGGAAATTCATAAATCCCACCAGCGATCGGGTTCCCCATACAGTTCCCAGGAAATCGATCGGCTGGCTGGTCAGCCCCAGAGACATTAGGATGGAATTGACCGGGCCGTTGTTCGAGAACATGGCAAAAAACAGCATGGCGAAGGC
>DPJQ01000104.1:0-940 GCA_003542935.1 Lachnospiraceae bacterium
TTCTGCCGGAAGCTGAACTGTTACTGGGGAGGGGCCTTGAAGCTCATAAGCAGGGCATCCTCTTTCGGCTCCTCATAATAGTTCCGGCGCAGGCCGTCGCGGACAAAACCAAATTTTTCATAGAGGGCAATGGCCGCAGCGTTGCTCTTTCGAACCTCCAGGTGGATCACCGCGACACCGCCGGCCTCCATCCGACCCAACAGTTCCTCCAGCAGACGGGTACCTACATGCCGCCTCCGCGCAGAGGGACGGACGCAGACATTGGTAATCTCCCCCTCGTCCAGCACGGTCAGAACACCGATGTATCCAAGGATCTCGTCGTCTTCCTCCGCCACCAGAAACAGGGCATCCTGGCGGATCAGAAAAGTAAAAAATCCGTTTTCTGTCCAGGGCACGCTGAAACATTCCTCCTCGATCGGCATGACCTGTTCCAGATCCTCGATTTCCATCTCACGAATGATCATCCCTGTCCCTCCTGCGCCCGTCTCTCCCGCTCGGCCCGTTCCCGTTCGGCCTGGGATACCCGCAGGTATTCCGGACGGTGTTCGGCGGCGGTCTGTATTTTTCCTTCCTTATAATATTGCATCCCCAGAGCACCCACAGCCCCTGCCCGCTGGCGGCCGAGATGGGGCGGTGCAAAACTGAAAGGCTGACAAAACGTTTCTTCGATCTGCCGGCGAAATATCGGGACACCGTCTCCCAGGAAAGTCACAGGACCGTCCAGGCCCTCCAGCTTTCCCAACAACTCATCCATACCGATAGCCTCCTGTCCGGACACAGTCTCCAGACGATGACCGGCGAAACGGTAGATTCCGGTGTAGACCTGCCGCCGCCGAGCATCCATGATCGGACAGACCAGCCCTTCCGTATCATATAGATTGTAGGCCAGGGCCGCCAGGGTCTCCACCGCCACCAGGGGCTTGTCCAGCGCCAGGCCCAG
>DPJQ01000104.1:1252-1398 GCA_003542935.1 Lachnospiraceae bacterium
GGCCCAGGCCCTTGGCCGTGGCCGATCCGATGCGGAGGCCGGTGAAGGAACCGGGGCCCGCCGCCACGGCGACGGCATCTATGGTATGCAGATCCAGCTCTATATTTTTTACCGCCTCGTCAAGCATCGGCAGCAATGTCTGGGAA
>DPJQ01000104.1:1693-14453 GCA_003542935.1 Lachnospiraceae bacterium
AGCATCGGCAGCAATGTCTGGGAATGGGTTTTCTTATGGCAGACCGTATACTCCGCCAGCAGCGTCTCCTCATCCAGCACGGCCACGGAAGCCACCAGGCCGGAGCTGTCCAGCGCCAATATTTTCATATCAGATCCCCTCCATCCCCTCTATGGTTATTTTCCTGTAGTCAAAACCTTTTTCCAGATCTTTCTCAATGGTCACGGTCATGGCACTGTCGGGTATCCACTCCCGGATGCGCTCCGCCCACTCGACCAGACAGACGCCGTTCCCGAAAAAATAGTCGTCGCAGCCGATCTCTTCCAGTTCCCCGGCATCTCCCAGACGATACACGTCAAAATGGTACAGTGGCAGACGACCGCTGTCGTATTCCTGGAGGATCGTAAAGGTGGGGCTGGATACGGGCTCGCGGATCTGCAGCCCCGCTGCCATTCCCTGGGTAAACACGGTCTTTCCCACGCCCAGGTCGCCGTTCAACATATAGATCTGTCCCGGTTCGGCCTCCCCGCCGATCCTCACGCCAAGGGCGAAGGTGTCCTCCGGCGAAAAACTCTCCACGATTTCCATACTTTCCTCCCTGTTTTCCGTTAAGCGGTAACATTATAGCACACCGACTGCCGCCTCTCAAGAGTTTTCCCTTGCACATACTGTACGAAAAGAATATAATGTCTGTGAAAGGAGAGTAAAACAATGGCAAATCCGATCATTACGATTACCATGAAAAACGGCGATGTGATGAAAGCCGAGCTTTATCCCGAAATCGCGCCGAATACCGTGAACAATTTTATCAGTCTGGTCAAAAAAGGATTTTATGACGGGCTGATCTTCCACCGCGTCATCCGCGGTTTCATGATCCAGGGCGGATGCCCTCAGGGCACCGGCACGGGAGGCCCCGGCTACAGCATCAAGGGGGAATTCAGCGAGAACGGCTTCTCCAACGATCTGAAGCACACGTCCGGCGTGCTGTCCATGGCCCGCACCATGATGCCGGATTCCGCCGGTTCGCAGTTCTTCATCATGCACAAGGCGAGCCCGTCCCTGGACGGCAGCTATGCCGCCTTCGGCAAGGTGACGGAGGGACTGGATGTGGTGGACCGTATCGCCTGTACGGCCACCGACTACGCGGACAGGCCGACAGAGGACCAGATCATTGAGAAAATGGATGTGGACACCCGGGGCGTGGATTATCCTGAACCGGAAATCTGCTAATCGTCTATGGAAACATAAAACCCGGATATTTCTACAGAAAAGCGGCCGCTGCACAGGATATTTTCCGTGTGGCGGCCATTCTGTATATCACGGGAAACACCGCCGACGCATTCATGCCTCTTCGCCGCATTCCAGCTCTTCCCCCACCAGCACACGTCCGTCCACTTCCGCATAATACTCTTCTGTCAATTCTGTCCATCCTGCTTTTCCACTGGTGGAATCCATGACCGTTCCACGGAACCATTCCAGCCGTTCCGGCTCCAGCAGTACGCGCATCCGTACCATATCCGCATATTCCGTATCCAGCACAGTGATTTTTTCGCTGGCTGACAGATACTGCAGCTTCCCGATCCCTGTGTAATCGGTCATTATCTCCACCAGCATTCCTTTCTTCTTCTCAATCAGTACACTGTTCTCCAGTCCTTCCCGGACGGCTCCGCCATAGGCCCGTACCAGTCCGCCGGTACCCAGCAGCACACCGCCGAAATAGCGCGTGACAACTACGGCCACATTGTAGAGCCGTTCCCCCATCAGCACGTCCAGCATCGGATGCCCCGCCGTTCCCTGGGGCTCACCGTCGTCGCTGCTGCGCACACAGCTCTGGTTCTCCCCGATAATATAAGCGTAACAGTTGTGCCGGGCATCCCAGTATTTTTTCTTCATCTGTTCAATAAATGCCAGCGCCTCATCTTCCGTCTTCACCGGGCGTACCGTGGCAATAAACCGGGATTTCTTTTCCGTGATCTCACCCGCCCCGCCTTGATAAACGGTTTTCGTCCAGACTGCCATACTTTACCTCCCCTACATATTTTCTATATTCTACCATGATTATGAAGGAATTGTGAAGAATACATTTTAGGGTTTATTTAAATATCTTCCTTTGCTATAATAAAAAGCTGAGAAACTGTCTACATTATGTGTGTGCAGGCCCGTCCGAACCGGCACAAGGAGGTTCATTTATGAATTTTGGCAAAAAAGGAATTGCTGCAAGCCGTAAAAAGCTGACTTCTCATAAAGATAAATTCAACCACGCTTTCGGCGTAAATTTTCTGCGGCTCTGTCTGATCGGAATTATCGGTCTGGGAATCTGCGGCGCCAGCCTGGGGCTTGGCGCATTTCGCGGCATACTGGCCAATACACCGGCCATTGAGGAGGCGAACATCATCCCCGTCGGCTATGCCACCTATATGTATGACTCCAACGGAACCATGATCCAGAAGCTGACCGGCTCCACCTCCAACCGTGTAGCCGTCTCCATTGACGATATTCCCCTGAATATGCAGCATGCCATCGTCGCTATCGAAGACGAACGTTTCTATCAGCATAACGGGATCGATATCAAAGGCATCTTAAGAGCCGGTCTCCACGGCATCGCCAGAGGCTTCCATTTCAATGAGGGTGCCAGCACTCTGACCCAGCAGCTTTTGAAAAACAATGTTTTCTCCAACTGGACATCCGAGACTCAGATCGAGAGGGTGAAAAGAAAAGTCCAGGAACAGTCACTGGCACTGCAGCTGGAGGCTTCTCTCAACAAAGAGGGCAAAGACACAAAAGCCGTTATCCTGGAGAACTACCTGAATACCATCAATCTGGGAGCGGGTACTTTCGGCGTACAGGCAGCAGCCAATAAGTATTTTAACAAAGGTATTTCTGAACTGACCCTTTCCGAGTGCACGGTTCTGGCTGCCATACCCCAGAATCCCACTCTTTATAACCCGATCAACAACCCCGAAAAAAACGCTAAACGCCGCAGCCAGGTGCTGGATAATATGTTGGAACAGGGCTACATTTCGGACTCCGAATATCAGGAAGCTCTCACCGACAACGTCTATAAGAGAATCAAAAAAGCACAGAAAAAACAGCAGAAAACAGACACTGTTTACTCCTATTTTGTCGACGCGGCCATTGAGCAGGTCCTCGCGGATCTGCAGGAGCAAAAAGGCTATACGGAGGTGCAGGCCTACAACGCCCTTTACAGCGGCGGACTGCGTATCCACACCACCCAGGATGCGGAAATTCAGGCTATCATGGACGATGAGTATCACGACCCGGACAATTTCCCCGCCAATTCCAAAGTAGGCGTAAGCTGGGCCCTGACCGTCAAAAACGCCGACGGCGAACAGCAAAACTACAGCAAAGAAATGATGCAGCTCTATTTCCGTGAAAAAGAAGACAGTTCTTTCACCCTGCTGTTTGACTCGGAAGAAGAAGCTCAATCTTATATCGACAAATACAAAGAACATATTTTATCCGAGGAGGGTGTGACCCTCGTAGCGGAATCCTGTAATTTCACTATGGAGCCCCAGTCCACGATGACCATCATGGATCAGTCTAACGGCCATGTAAAGGCTATCATCGGCGGGCGCGGCGAAAAGACTGCCAGCCTGACCCTGAATCGAGCCACGGATTCTGCCCGGCAGCCCGGTTCCACTTTCAAGATCCTGTCCACCTATGCGCCGGCCCTGGAAAACGGCATGACACTGGCTTCGGTTTACAAGGACGAGTATTACACTTATGAAAACGGTACACAGGTCCGGGACTGGACCGGCAGCCGCTATTTGGGAAATATCACAATACGCAAAGCTATTGAACAGTCTGTCAACGTAGTTGCGGTAAAAGTGTTGACAGAGCTGACTCCCCGGGTCGGCTACGATCTCTTACTGGATTTCGGCTTTTCCACTCTGGTAGAACGGGAAGAAATTAACGGCCAAATCTTCAGCGACATTAGCCAGCCCCTGGCTTTGGGCGGCATTACTTACGGCGTCACCAATCTGGAGTTGACAGCCGCCTACGCCGCCCTGGCCAACGGCGGTATCTACAACCGCCCCGTATTCTACACCACCGTCACGGATTCCAACGGAAAAATCATCCTGGAAAACAGTGAGGACAGCCGACGGGTAGTCACAGACAGTACGGCCTACCTTCTCACCAGTGCTATGGAGGATGTGGTCACAAAAGGAACCGGTACGAATCTGCGTCTGGGCACCGATATGCCCCTGGCCGGCAAGACCGGAACCACCTCCGATTACAACGATGTCTGGTTTGCGGGCTACACTCCCTACTATACCGCCGTGGTCTGGGCCGGTTACGACGGTAACCAAAAACTGGCCAAAGAAAATAACGGCCGTACATTCCAGCAAAATTTATGGAGAAAGATCATGGCACGGGTCCATGAAGATCTTCCCTCAAAGGAATTCAAGCAGCCCTCCTCCGTCCAGGAAGCTACCGTCTGCCGCCGCACAGGTCTGCTGGCCGGTTCCACCTGTCCGACGGTGAGGGAATATTTCACAGAAGCTTCCATTCCTGATAAACGCTGTACCAGCTGCTACGCTGCCTGGAAGAAAGCTCAGGAGCAGAAGCGGAAAGAGGAAGAAGAGCAGAAAAGAAAGGAAGAAGAGGAGAAAAAGAAAGAAGAAGAGAAAAAGAAGAAGGAGGAAGAGCGGAAAAAGAAAGAAGAAGAGAAAAAGAAGAAGGAGGATCAGAAAAAGAAACCGGAAGAAAACAATACGCCTCCCGCCGAACCCGAGGAATAGCAAAAAAGCCGCCAACAGGCGGCTTTTTAACATACTCTAAAACATCAGTCCGGTCAGCAGATACCACAACACATTATGATTGTACAGATGATTTAAAATCTCATTTTCCTGTACGGCCGCTATCAATACCTGGCCGAAATCCGTATCCTGCACCAACATGGCCAACATAAAAAACAACTCGATCCAGATACAGGCCTGCACCAGCCCAAAAACCGCCCCGGCTACCCGGTTTAACAAGCTGATTACCGGTAAGGAGGACAGCATATACACTATATTCTGACCGATTTTCACTATGACAAAAGCCACCATGTATGAGAGCAGAAACGCCACGGCACGGATGATCAGATCTGCCAGATAAACCGCCAGATAATCAGAAAACCGATCCACAGAGAACATTTCCCATGCTTCGGCATTGTTTCCTTTGAGCAGCCCGTCCTTCATGCCGGCGGGCAGAGGCAGGCTGTCGATTATATCCACCTGAACAGACAGCGTCAGTTCCTCCTGCTGCTGGCGCAGGCGCTCATTCATGACCCGGCTGCAGCCATCCAGCACTGTATCATACATTTTCGTATTTTCTTTTATATAATTGCTGATATAAGGGTGTAGAATGGAGGACAATCCCATGACCAGAATCATAAAAACCAGGGACACTACCATCCTCACCAATCCTTTTCTGGCCCCGTTGGCGACGGACAGCACCAAAAACGCCAGCAGTACCACACATAACCAGTTCATTTTATCCTCCCTTTGTTATGCTATTTCAGCCGTATTGTCTCCAGGCCATCCTCCATCACAACCATATAACGGTTGCTGCCCGTCCTGCAGATGCTTTGTATCGCACCTTCCTCGATAGTACCGGAAAATTTCTCCGTACCATCCATCTCATAGATGTTGACCTGTCTGTCGTTATGTAAAATCAACTGCCCGCCACTGATTACCACAGAACCGTAATCGTTCTGCAATTCCTGCTCCTTCACTACTTTCCCGCCCGTATTGTATATTTTCAACGTGTGTCCCTGCTGCTTCTCACCGCCCTGAACGATCAGGCCCACGCCCCGGTCACTGATAAACGTGCTGGCTATCTCTGTCTCTTCCGTCACGGATACATTCTCCGCCGGGATCTGGCCGCCACTGTAAAGTGTCAGGCCGTTATCCCGCACGGCTACAGCCACATCACCTCCCAGAAAACTCACCTGGGGAATCATGACATTGGGATAGGTATAGCCACTGACGATATTGTCCATCTGATTCTGTCCGGCACTGCCAAAGCTGTAAAATGCCACATAACTGGTAGGTGTGTCTCCGTCCACATAGAGATACGATACCATCAGCAGCTCACTGTTTTTAGAGACGTCCAGATCCACCGGATAACCGGGACTGTCAATACGGGTCTTACCCGTAGCTATAGTCTGTCCTTCAACGGTATAGAAATTGATCCAGGTGGTCTCGCCGTCCTCCAATATAGCCGCTATCATGCCCTGGCTGGATACCTTTGCCTTCAATATGGGCAGCTCAGTACTGATCGTACCCCGTATGCCGTTTGTACCAAACACATACATAACCGTACCTTTTTTGTCATAGATCACCATCGCCTCATCGGACAGATCCACGGTGGGCGAATGCATATCAAAGGACTCGTTCCAGATCAGCGTCCCGTCATCTCTGGACAGGGACGCACCGTCGTCGCTGTACCTGAGCACAGCACCCGCAAAGGACTGATACTGGGATGACACCGTATCTTCCCGGGTACCGGTCGATACCACCGTATAAGCAGAACTGGTACGATGCTCCATATAATACCTGGCTCCAAAAGCCAGCGCTGCCGCCACACAGATCAAAAGCAGAGGCCATATTTTCCTGCGGCGTCTGCGGTGTTTTCTTCTTCTTTTCTGTTCACTCATTGGTATATCCTGCTGATAATTTGTTCTTTCAATCGTATTCCTCTGATTTTGCTACCGGCCCATTATAGCACACTTTACGCGCAGTAGTAAAGAATCATGTTCTTACGGCAGCAATATGACCTGTCCCTCATAAATCAGGTCTTCCGACTCCAAATGGTTCAGGGCGCAAAGCTCCCCTATCTTTGCCAGGCTGCCATAATATCGCTTGACAATACTGGTGATCGTATCACCCTTCTGCACACGGTAAGCAGCATAGGCGCCCTGTCCCGAAGCAGCTGCCGTATCTCCTGTGTCCGCATTGGCGCTTTCCGATGCCTGATCATCGTCGGATGTCCCCATATCGGACTGTGTGGCTCCGGGTACCTCCGTATCGGCTGCTGCCGCATTGGCTTTTGCCGTATTGTCTGCCCTGGTTTCAACTGTATTCTCCATGGCGGTTTCGCCTTCCGCCTCTGCCGGTTTCCCGCCGGAATCTGCCGCTTCCGCACTGGCAGGCGCTGCGGCCGGATCCTCTTGTTCCTGTTTTTCCGACCCTTCCACGCTGTATCCGTTTACAGCCGACGCAGAATCCGACACTTCGTTTCCGGGCGTTTCCTCCGTCCGGGACGACAGGCCGGGCTGGCTGTACAGCCGTTCGCCGGTTTCAAAACCGGTGCCCGTCTCTTTTGCCTGAGACACAGCCGTCTGGGCAGCTCTTCTGTCCGGGGTCCTGCTCACATATCGAACCGCGGCCGCCACCGCAAATACAAAGCAGGCAGCGGCTGCCACCCTGACGATCTGTCCTACCAGTTTCACAGAGGAATGCTGCCTGCGCTCTACGGCCTTCCTGAAATCCTGTACGGCCCGGTCTGCGGGCTCCCCTACCCGGCCCTCCATCAACGGGTTGTGGGCAATCATGTACTCCTGCATGGCACGATTTTCTTCATAGTAAATGTAGTAACCGCCCTGTCTGGCCAGTGCATTGTTATCATAGAGGAAAAACGCTTCCTCCTTTTCCGCCGGATCAACAAGAAAGAGCACTCGGTTGACACCGGAAAAATGATTCAAATGTGTTTTTGTCATCAGAGGCGAAGGTTCCAGGCCGCAGCCTCCCAGCATCAGACTCCATCCCAGGATCTCCTGATCCGGAAAATTCTTTTCCATGACACCTGCAGCCGCACTCCATTCCGCATCCCGGAGCTGTATATGCTCCCCGTCCACCTCCATCTGATCCAGCCAGAAAGCGCTGCGGATAAACAGCACAGGCTGGCCTTCCTTTTCTTTTTCGCTGCCCAAAAGCAGGCAGAGTTTTCCTTTTTCGGGATTGACCGATGCAGTCTTCATCAGATAAGTATAGGCAAAATCTTCCAGATAGATCCGTATGCCTCCGTGCTGTTCGCCAACCTGGCGTATATTTTTCGGAAGGGTACATTCACTTTTTTCTTCTGTGCCGACATTCTCATCTTTATAAATGATTTCTATCATGCAATCACCCCTTTGCAGACAAACATATCATCATCCGCCCGCACATTTTATCAGTTTGTGACAGGAAAACTATAGAATTTTTCGACACGGGTATATGGTATTTTTTTCCTAAAATTACATATCCTAATAAAACAAAGCGCAGAAAGGAAGTGATGTTATGCCGGACCGCACATTTTATATCAATGAGAAAAAACCGTCCGCCTGCCGCGAACTGGCCAAAACCCTGCAGACCTGCATCCGCAAAATCGACCGTCCCTGGGACGAGCTGGTATTTTTATGCGTGGGCAGCGACCGAATCACGGGAGACAGCCTTGGACCACTGTGCGGACATCAGCTGTCCAGATATATCTGGAAGAACAGCTATGTATACGGCACACTGGATCAGCCCGTACATGCCCTGAACCTGCTGGAAACAAAACAGTGGATCTCTGTCCGGCATCCCCACTGCCTGATGATAGCCATCGACGCTTCTTTAGGTTCCAGACAGCATCTCGGCTATATCACCGCAGGAGTGGGCTCGATCACACCGGGAGCGGGGGTACAGAAAGATCTGCCGGAGATCGGCGATATCTTTATCACAGGCATTGTCAATCTGTCAGGCACTTTTGAGCACTTTATGCTGCAGACTACAAGACTCTCTTTCATTATGGGAATGGCAGATACGATCACGTTGGGAATACTGATGGCATTCTCCATGATGCCGGAGAAAAACTATTTTTACCGGAAAAATGAATTTACAGATAAGATCAGATGGGCTGCCGCCGATCAGGGCGCAGCGGCATTTTCACTGGAAGGATAATATATCCCTACAGCGCCGTGCGCCCTTCCAGAGCCCGGAGAAGGGTCACTTCATCTATATACTCGAGGTCACCTCCCACCGGAACGCCGCTGGCTATGCGAGTGACCTTGATACCGGTGGGTTTGATCAATTTGGCAATGTACATGGCTGTGGTCTCGCCCTCCAGGCTGGAGTTGGTGGCTATGATGACCTCATCCACTTCACCCTGAAGGCGCTGCATCAGCTCCTTTAAGCGGATATCACCCGGACCGATACCCAACATCGGAGATATGGCGCCGTGAAGCACGTGGTACACGCCCTCAAATTTGCCTGTCTTTTCGTAGGCGGCCAGATCCCGGGGATTCTCCACCACCATGATCTGCCCCTGGTTCCGTTTGGGATTGCTGCAGATCGGGCAGAGTTCCTGATCCGTCAGGGTCTGGCAGCTCCTGCAATAGCAAATATTTGCCTTCGCTTCGGTAAGAGAATCGGCCAGCTGGCGCACCTGTTCTTCCGGCATACTGATGATATGGAAAGCCAGACGCTGGGCTGTCTTCGTACCGATTCCGGGCAGGCGGGAAAGCTGCTGGATCAGCTGACTGATTTTATTGCTATAGTAGTCCATATCAGAAGGGAAGACCTCCACCCAGGCCGCCCAGACCGCCGGTCAGCTTGGACATAACGGCAGCGGAGTCTGCCTCAGCCTTCCTGAGAGCCTCATTGGCGGCAGCCATCACCAAATCTTCCAGCATCTCTATATCATCAGGATCCACCACTTCCTCGGAAAGCTTAACTTTCGTAATCTCACGCTTGCCGGTAACGGTTACTTCCACTGCACCGCCTCCGGCAGCAGCAGTATATTCCCTGACCTCCAGTTCCTTCTGGCTCTCCTCCATCTGCTTCTGCATTCTCTGGGCCTGTTTCATCAGATTGTTCATGTTACCCGGCATCCCGCCGGGGAGTCCTCCTCGTTTTGCCATATCACTATTCTCCTATTCTTCTATATCCGTTTCTATTTCTACCGGTATGGCCACCTCACGTGCCACCGCCGCCTGGACTTCCAGTTCCCGCATGGATGCCGACTGGGACTGGTTTTTCATTTCTTTTACCTCCACCCGCTTCCCCAGAGTCCGCTCAATAACATCCTGGAGCTCAACAATCTGCTTGCCGGACAGGCCGCAGCCTCCCTGGGGGGTATTTATGGACAGGTACAGCACGTTCTCACCGGTCTTAGCATTGTACTGGGGCACCGCCGTATCCAAAAGCGCACGAAGGAGAGGGCCGCACTGTCTGATGATCTCCCGCCAGCGTACAGCGATCTGCGCCAGATCCTCCGGCGTAGCTTTTGCCACGGGGGGAGCCTCTTCCCGGGGTGCCGCCTCCCGCCGGGCCGGTGTCTGCCGGTATTCCGCGGCCGCAGCCACCAGCCCTTTCTCCACTTTCTTTTCCAGCTCGCGCACGCGATCCAGCAGGGAGGTAACGTCCGTCTCCATCTGGGGCCTGCACATGCGGATCAGGGCCACTTCCACCTCTACCCGCTTCTGCGTGGAGTAACGGATACGGTTGGACAGCTCTGACAGAATCCGAATGTAACGCATCAAAGTCTCTTCATCCACCCGGCTGCTCTCTTCTTCCAAAAGCCGGAGGTTCTCCGCAGACACATCCAGTGTCTCTCCTCCGTCTCCCCCTGTTTTTAACAGCAGGAGATTCCGCAGATACCAGGTGAAATCTCCCACGAACTGCGTCAGCTCTTTACCCCGGTAGATCATCTCTTCCAGACGACGGATGCAGGAGGACACCTCCTGTTCCAGTATATCCCGGAGCATCCGGCTGAATACCTCAAAATCTGCGGCACCCAGGGTTTCCAGCGCCCGCTCATAAGTCAGTACCTCCCCGTAGTAAAAGGCAATACACTGATCCAGCAGGCTCAAAGCGTCACGCATGGAGCCGTCCCCGGCCTTTGCTACATAACGGAGAGCTTTCTCCTCTGCTTCCACCCCTTCCTGCTCCAAAAGCTCCCGCAAGCGGGCCGCTATAGTATCGATGGATATCCGGTGAAAATCATACCGCTGGCACCGGGACAGGATTGTGATCGGGATCTTGTTTACCTCGGTGGTAGCCAGGATGAAAATCACATAGGAAGGCGGCTCCTCCAGGGTCTTTAGCAGGGCATTGAATGCCCCTGCAGAAAGCATGTGCACCTCATCGATGATGTAGACTTTGAAGCGCCCCTCCGTGGGACGGTAGGCCACCTCCTCCCGGATCTCCCGGATATTGTCCACACCATTGTTGGACGCCGCGTCGATCTCTATAACGTTCATGGAAGCTCCCGCCTGGATGGCCCGACAGGCGGGACATTCGTTGCAGGGGCTTCCATCCACCGGATGCTCACAGTTTACCGCTTTGGCAAGAATCTTGGCCACGGAGGTCTTACCCGTCCCGCGGGTCCCGCAGAACAGGTAAGCATGGCCGAGACGGTCCGTCTTCATCTGATTTTTTAAAGTTTTTACGATATGGTCCTGTCCCTTGACCTCGTCAAAGGTGGAGGGACGGAACTTGCGGTACAGAGCCACATAGCTCATAGGCTTTACTCCTTGAATGATCAGGCACTCCGGCGCAGGTGTTTAGGGCATCAGTCTCCAAAGCAAATACCGATCTCCTTGGCTTCCTGGATGACCTGGCAGTTGGGATCTACGGTCTTTAACTTTCCTGCGCACTCCGAGAGCGGAATACGCTTTAACTCGTTATTTACCATACCGATCATGCAGCCGTAATCCTCGTCCAGAATCGCACGGGCCGCCTCAGCGCCCAACAGAGTGGAAAGCACACGGTCGTAGGGACAGGGGCCGCCGCCCCTCTGGGTGTGGCCAGGTACGGTCACACGGATCTCCTGACCGGTCTTCTCCTGGATCTCGGCAGCCACTTTGTAGGATACGCAGGGATAGAGCTGGGCATCCGCCGCCTGCTTTTTCTTCAATTCTTTCTTGCTCAATTTGGCATCCTCTTTGGAAATAGCCCCCTCGGCCACGGCCAGGATCGTAAATCCTTTACCGGCCTTGCCACGGGCCTCCAACTTCTTTACCACACTGTTGATATCGTAGGGGATCTCGGGCAGCAGGATGATATCCGCACCGCCGGCCAGTCCGGCATAAAGAGTCAGCCAGCCCACCTTGTGGCCCATGACCTCCACGATGAACACGCGATTGTGGGATGCCGCCGTAGTATGGATGCAGTCGATGGCTTCCGTGGCGATATTGACCGCACTGTAGAAACCAAAAGTCATATCCGTGCCGAAAATATCATTATCGATGGTTTTGGGCAGATGAATAATGTTCAGGCCCTCTTCCCGCAGCATATTGGCGCTCTTCTGCGTACCGTTGCCGCCCAGGATCACCAGGCAGTCAAGGCGCAGCTTGTGGTAGGTATGCTTCATGGCCTCCACTTTATCCAGCCCGTTGGCATCCGGCACACGCATCTGTTTGAAAGGCTGCCGGGAGCTGCCCAGGATAGTGCCGCCCTTGGTCAGTATACCGGAGAATTCCTTCGGATTCAGAAGACGATAATTGCCGTAGATCAGGCCTTTGTAGCCCTCCATGAAGCCATAGACTTCCAGCTCATCACAGGAATTGGCCAATCCTTTTACCACTCCCCGCATGGTCGCGTTCAGAGCCTGACAGTCACCGCCGCTTGTCAGTAAACCGATTCTTTTCATAATATAATACCTCCGTTCCTATGAGGGTAATTTTCCCCTCGCCGTCCTTTATTATAGACCAATTATCCGGTAATAACAAGTGATGATTGACAAAACCCCAAAAACAGGCTATACTTAAAGTCCGTGCAGCCGGGGAGCCAGCGGTGCCCTGTACCTGCAATCC
>DPJQ01000227.1 GCA_003542935.1 Lachnospiraceae bacterium
CCCAGCAGCAGGGGGCAGATGCCGGTGATGCCCATGACAGGCTTCGGTGTAGGCGCGGAGGCTAAAAACGCGGAGGATGCCATGCGTGCATTGGAGGTGATGACCTCTGATGAGGCGCTTAAAGTGTACGCAGAGACCAACAAAGTGATTTCACCATCGAAGAATGTGGAAGTGGAATGTATTGAGGCATTGAAGCCGTTAAATGACAGGATCCAGGAGAATATTTACGTTCTCGGGGCCAATGCCAGCATGAAAATGGAACAGTGGGGCAATACCTGTCAGGTGGTGCGGGAGCTGTTAAACGGTGCGACGGTGGACGAGTGTATGGCAGAGTTTGACAGGCTGCAAGAAGAAAGTAACAGCTCAGACCGATAGGGCAGGTGTTCCGCCGGAGCAGAAGGGTATAGCTGATCTACTATTCTTCAGAATTGACCGAGGCATTTCTGACTGGTTTTTTGCAGGAATATCAGCAGGAAATACAGATTATGTGGGGAAGCAGAACTACGTGGACGATCATTTTGCGCAGTGTGTAACTTTCCCGCATTCCGCGGTTTTGTTTTTACGGTGTAATCTATCGACGCCGGATCAGTTAATGATTCGGATGGTCACGCCTGGCGGATGTGTTTCTTATGATATTCCAGTGATGAAATCCCAGCAGTATTCTCTGGATGAAATATTTAAGAAAAATCTGTTATTTTTGATCCCGTTTTACATTTTTTCTTATGAGAGGCGGTTTCAGGAATATAATCAAGATAAGGCGAAACTGGAGCTTCTTAAACAGGAATATCTCGGGATCAGAAATGAGCTGGAAGAACTGACCGTTCAGAAGATTATAGATGAGTATACAAAATGTACGATCATAGATATGTCTGGCAAGGTGTTGGAAAATATTGCGAAAAAATATGAAAATATCAGGAAAGGGGTAAAAGCTGTTATGGGTGGAAAAGTTTTTGAATATGAGGCGAAAACAATAAGGGATCAAGGAAGAAGAGAAGGAAGAAGAGAAAGAATGACGGTTGGAAACATTGATGGATCTTGTCAATGATGGGCTGATTTCGATGGAGGAGGCGTCTCTGAGAGCTATGCTTACAGTGGAGGAATTTCAAAAAACTATGAGAGAGATGGATAATTAAGACAGGAATGGCATAAAGAGAAAAGTTTGTTAAGTAATGTGTAAACCTGGTGGCTGACGTTTCTGCGTCAGATGTCAGGTTTTTTGTAACAGTTCAGCCCGGGACATTGCACTGGCGCGACGCGAAGCTTGTGTGAAAAGTAATACAATGCAGAATATAGCTGACAGTCCGGTGGAGATATGGTATGATTCTTACGGCACATTTTCCGGCTGTTCCATAGCAGCAGGAAAAGTTACGAAGAGTGAGGGAAAAGGTATGACAAAAAAATGGAATGAAGTAAGGAAGAAAGGAAAGAAAACAATGAAAGGAAGATGGACAGGGAATATTCAATATGTGTTATGGGAACTTTGTGTGGCGCTGGCCCTGGGGGTGTGCCTGCTTTTTGGCACAGTCAGGACAGAGGCGGCCGCGGCGTATACAAAGCTCTGGTCAGACTATGATATTCAGGCAGTGAAAAACGGCAAATATTACCTGAAAATAGACGAAAGCTCCCGAAAAACATTGATAGCGGATAAAAAGAGCGGTCCTTATAAGGAGACTCCCATAGATTTTTACGGAGCTTTCGCCAATGGGAAACAGGCATATTATGTACGGCAAAATGTACTGTATAAATATGAGTTTTCCGGTGGAAAAGAGACAAATGTGAAAAAATTATCGGCTTCAGGAGACGAGGGATACCATATCAGTGCGGTCTATGGTCCGCAGATCTTTTTGACAAAGGCTTCCTTTGAACAGTGGAAATACTGGACCTACAGCTATAATACCAAGTCAAAAAAATTGAAAAAAGTGGCCAGCGATTGTGGGCTCAGTAGCCAGAGCGGAAAATACGTGGTGGGCCAGAATGAATATCGCTCCGACGTATCTCCTTATCGTGTGACCGTATATAAGATCACGTCATCCGGCCTGAAAAAGGTAAAAAAGCTGGGAGAGAATTGCCGTGCTGAAATTTATGTAAACGGGAAACTGTATTACACAGAGTATTCGGACAATTACATGAAAAAAGCCATACTGTACCGCAGCAATCCGGACGGATCAGGGCGTAAGAAACTGGGGACATTTACGACATCCGGCAAATATGGCGAGGTGATGGTGGGGAAGATCACGGCTAAATACTGCTATGTATATAAAGAAGGCCAGACCTATAAGTATACTTATAAAACGAAAAAACTGAAAAAGATCAGTTAGGTGTAACTGTGAGGGTACTGAACAGTTACAGTTAGGTATAGAAAAGGAGCAGTTATGCGTCGGAGTGACAGGGAGATAAAAGATTTTGACAGTATCGTAGCGGTTATGAAAAAGTGTGACGTGTGCCATGTCGCGCTGAACAATGACGGCTATCCTTACATATTGCCGCTGAATTTCGGCCTGGCCATGGCAGACGGCAGGATTGAACTGTATTTCCACGGAGCCATGGAAGGATTGAAATATGAGCTCATAGAGAGGGATAACCGGGTGGGGTTTGAGATGGATTGCGCCCATCGGCTGGTGACGGAGCAAAAGGGAGAAAGCTGCAGCTGCACCATGGAGTATGAGAGCGCCATCGGCCGGGGACATATAGAAATGCTTTCGGATGAAGAAAAACAGGATGCTCTTCAAAACCTGATGAAGCATTACCATGAAAGCTTTTTACCTTTCAATGAGGCGGTGGCGGCAAAGACAAAGGTATTTAAACTGGTGGTGGAAAGCGTGACGGGTAAGGCCCGGAAGAAAAAATAAACTGTGGTGCTAAACACGAAAAAAGAGCTTGTACTTTTACCAGACTGTGCTATACTAGTGGGGTAAAAATACATATGGAGAATGTAATATTCTGATATGCAAAATAGGATTCCGCGCGTCAAGTGTTCAGTGGATGGGGAGTTGCCGCCGAAACGAAAAGCGCAGGCTTACGATGTGGAATCCGCACCCGTTGCTGATTGTTTGATATGCTCTCACACTATGAGGGAACGGGCTTATCGTTTCCTGTAGTGTGAGTTTTTTTGTGCCATAGTATACAGAAATGCTGTCACATGAAAGGTGTACCTTTGTTTTGTGGCAGGTTTTCGACATGGTTTTACGGAGGAGATCATGGTTGATAAAAAGAAAATAGAAGCCGCTATACGCCTGTATCTGGAGGGAATCGGCGAGGATGTGAACCGGGAGGGGCTTTTGGAGACGCCGAACCGGATTGCACGGATGTGTGAAGAGGTCTACGGCGGCATGGATGAGGATCCGGGCGTGCACCTCTCCAAACAGTTTGCGGTGGATAATAATGAGATGGTGCTGGAGAAGGATATCACCTTTTACTCTATGTGCGAGCACCATCTGCTGCCCTTTTACGGGAAAGCCCACATTGCCTATGTTCCTGACGGTAAAGTGGTGGGATTAAGCAAGCTGGCCAGGACCGTGGAGGTATTTGCCCGCCGGGCCCAGATCCAGGAGCGGCTGACATCCCAGATTGCCGATGCCATGGAAGAGCATCTGCATCCTCTGGGTGTCATGGTGATGGTGGAGGCAGAGCATACCTGTATGACCATGCGCGGCGTTAAAAAACCGGGAAGCAAGACGGTGTCGGTGGTGACCCGGGGGCGTTTTGCCTCGGATATGCAGCTGCAGAACCTGTTTTTCTCCATGGTGCGGTGATATGGAGCGGGTGAACCGGATTCTGTGGCATCCCCTTTTTCGGGAATGCCTCCGGCAGATCGGGGAGGCAGAGCAGGAGAGGATCTACTGTAAACATGATATGAGACATTTTCTCGATGTGGCCAGGCTGGCCTGGATTGCCAATCTGGAACAGGGGTTAGGGTTTGATGAGGAGATCATCTATGCGGCGGCCCTGCTCCATGACATCGGGCGGGCGAAGCAGTATGCCTGTGGAATGCCCCATGATATAGTCAGTGCGGAATTAATCCGGCAGATCATGCCGGAGTGCGGTTTTTCTGCGGATGAGACGGCTGCAGTGGCGGCGGCTGTGGAGGGACACTCTCAGAGCCGAAGCACCGTTATGCCGGAAAAATGCGAGAATTATGTGAGAGAATATCTCGGAAGTGTATTGAAAGAGGCAGACCATATCAGCCGAAGCTGCTTTGACTGTGATGCCAGGGAGAGTTGTTATTGGACAGATGAGAGGAAAAATCTCAAATTGCAGAGATGACATCGGACAAAGAAGCAGTTGTCAGTATGCCTCAATATGCCGAAAGGAGACCGACGGCGGGAATTTTGTGTACCGGAGCGTGCCAAACGGATTTATATAAAGCGGCTGCTTTGGGGTTTGGACAGCATCAGGAGGACTTGAATCATGAAGATCAGGAACCGTATATTTGACACAGAAAATCACTGCTATGTGATGGGAATTCTGAATGTGACGCCGGATTCTTTCTCTGACGGAGGCAAATGGAACGACCAGGACAGGGCTCTCGCCCATGTGGAGCAGATGATACAGGAGGGGGCCGCTATTGTTGACGTGGGCGGGGAGTCCACCAGACCGGGGTACACGATGATTTCCGACGAGGAGGAGATCAGCCGGGTAACGCCGGTGATCCGGGCCATTCGGGAGCGGTTTGATGTGCCCATATCTGTGGATACCTATAAAAGCCGGGTGGCTTCCGCGGCCATAGAGGCCGGAGCGGATTTGGTGAACGATATATGGGGACTGAAATATGACGGGGACATGGCAAAGGTGATCGCTGAGAGCGGCTGTACCTGCTGTCTGATGCATAACCGTAAAGAGCCGGACTATTCGGATTTTATGGAGGATATGCTGGCGGATCTGCGGGGTACGTTGGCCATAGCCGAAAAGGCGGGGATCACCGGGGATAAGATCATCCTTGATCCGGGCGTGGGCTTTGGCAAGACCTATGAGAATAATCTGGAGGCCATCCGCTGTCTGGACAGGCTGCGGGAGCTGGGCTGTCCGGTGCTGCTGGGTACATCCCGCAAGTCGGTCATCGGCCTGACGCTGGATGTACCGGCCATGGAGAGAACGGCCGGGACGGTGGCCACCACGGTTCTGGGGGTTATGGGAGGCTGCGCTTTCGTCCGCGTCCATGACGTGAAGGAAAACGAGCATGCCATCCGCATGACGGAGGCCGTCATGGGAAAAGGTAAGTAAGAGGACGCATGGCTGCTTGACACAGAATGAAAAATAGTTGGTAACTGTTCAGCACAGGTCGAAGCACTTCCCACGGGACGCCTTCGGTGTGCTGCTGAGACCGTAAGAACATGAGTCAAGTGTGCAAAATCCCATCGCCGAAGGGCGCTGAACGTCCAGTGGACGTTCGCTTAGCGCCGACCGAAGCGGAGTGTAGATATTTTCATTGGATTTTGCATTGTA
>DPJQ01000033.1:0-223 GCA_003542935.1 Lachnospiraceae bacterium
TTTTCGGTCAAATTATCTCTCCTAAGTTTGTTATAAAGGTTTGTGCCTTTATAGCCTAATTTATCACTTAACTCTTTGATAGACATATTTCTTTCCAAGAGAATTGTCCGTATTTTTAATGCCATTCCCATTTTCTACACCTCGTTCTTTTGATGTAATTATATGCTTTTTGGTGCATACAATCAAACAAAAATACAATTCTACACGGCAAAGTGTAAATTTA
>DPJQ01000033.1:530-690 GCA_003542935.1 Lachnospiraceae bacterium
ACGGCAAAGTGTAAATTTATCATTGACCAGTTGCACTTTATAGTGTATTGTTTATTCTTAAAAGTGCATATGTATTTCTAAGAGCAAAAAGCGAGATAAAATTTCTTTGAGAGATTTTCTCAAAAATAGAAAGCAGGAAAAAGAAAATGGGAAAGATTTT
>DPJQ01000033.1:979-1437 GCA_003542935.1 Lachnospiraceae bacterium
GGGCGTTCTGATAACGTCAGAAATCTTTTACGCGCAGGACACATTTCTTTAAGCAGATATATGGTTTGAAAGCAACTAATCAGCCCAAGGAGGCACATACAGTCTCTTGGACAAAAACATTTAATACATATGAGTTTCAAAAAACGGCACATACAAGTCATGTTTTCCATCTCTCTCTGTCAAATGTCAGCTTTATTGCCTCAATCTCCTTTTATTTTTCAAGCAACAGGAATCTTTTTTAGCTTTCCTATAATCACTACACCATTACTGAACTGCGAAATGCCCCACTTTTATCATTTCTTATGTACCGCCTAGCGTCTAGCATGTTCCCCCTCCAGGGGGGAAGGAACTCTGCGTCATTTTCCAAACGTCCTAATATATAAAAATATCCATATTTTGAATGCCAAATAATTTCCAGAACGATTCATTTGTCTTTTCTTTATAATCATAAAAAGCTT
>DPJQ01000033.1:1780-19009 GCA_003542935.1 Lachnospiraceae bacterium
CCCGTCTTTCCGTTTCAGATACATAATATAGTAAAATGGACATGCAGGAGTGCCTTTTATTTTCTCCGCCGAATTTGAAAAATGTTTTTCTATCCAATTCAGTTTTTTCTCATCCGTAAGGACATATTCTTTTCCGTCGGCATAAAAAGAAGCTTCGCTTAAGTCATGAATATCTTCCGGATTAAAAAAATTGCAGGAGCCATACGGACGATAAAATAACGGCTCATATTTTATCAGCATACCGCCATCGTCATGCCAGTATACCAGGTCCCCGATGGTAGAACCATTCAAGCGAATCCCGCTTTTGTTTGTACGTTCCCATTTTTTTCTGTTGTACAGTTTATCCGGCAGTTTGTAATCCAAATACTGCAATTCCATAGTTTTTACGGAATATTGGTACATTTTTTCAGCATCGCTTACCACGCACAGGTAAACGTTTTTTCCATCCTCAGATGAATAAATTTGACAAAAATCGTCCCCTTGCGTTGCATCACAGCCGATATCTTTTAAATTCAGTGACTGTACGATTTCTTCTGTTTCTTTGGAATAGACGAAAAGGCCGAAGTAGCCGGCAAAAATCATATATTTATTATCTTCATAATAAATCTCTGGCGGGTCTGCACCCCATAGATCTGTCAGCTTATAGTCTGCTTCTTTTGCAGAAAGTGTGTTTGCCGGTTCTGGCTGCCTGGAAGGCATTTTCTGCGCTTTTACAGGCTCCTGCCCCGTTTCCACGGCATCGGTAAACGCTACGCATCCTGTAACACACAAAAGCAGCAAAATAAAAATAATTGAAAATACATTTCGCTTTTTTCCGTTTTTAATCATCCGAATCCTCATCTCCATTTCTGATTTACCAATTTTCATAGCGGTTGCCGTACAAAATAAATCCTGCTTTCCGCCGACTTGTATTAAAGACAGCAGGCTGTTTCCGTAGGAAATGCGCTCTTTTTGGCTCATATTTTTCATAACGGAACTGTCACATGCATATTCACAATCTCTTTTTGACAAAACAGCAGCGAACCAGACAAGCGGGTCAAACCAGTAAACGGCAGTCAGAACATTTCTTAAATATCCCCACCAGATATCCCCATGTTTCCTATGGATATTTTCATGGAGAATGGCATGATTTACCAGAGTTTCGTTTTCCATGATTGTTTCCGGAAGATAGATATTTAGCGACAGCTTCTTGCTGCGGAATAATAATGGGGTTTTGATTCCGCTTGCAATATATAGCTTCTGCCCGTGGTAATTCATTTCGTACCTGTTTTCTGTAAGCTTCCTGCGGAATGCTTTTTCGGAAAAAAGCTGGCACATCAAAATGGCAACTGTCCCGGCTGCCCAGATGTCATACAAAATGTATGGCAATTGCGGCAAATCCGTTTGGCCGAAAAAGTCATTGCTTTTAGCTGGTTCATCTGTTTTTTCTGCTTGATGCTCCAATTTTGTACCTTTGCCTGAAAGTTTTTCTGTTTGCTTAGCAATAGGAGCAGTCCTGCCGGCAGCTGACGGGGCTGCTTTTACAAGGTTCATCACGCTGACAGGGCTTTCCAGCCGAGCTTTTTCTAATTTGTCAATATCCGGTAAAACAGCGGAAAAGACTGGAAGAACCAGTCCTGCGGCAAACAGGAGCCATAAGGAATAAAGGAATACATTGCCTGCCTTTTTCCGGAAAAAGGTTCGGACAATCATAATCATCAGAAATATGATACTTGTAGATAGAAGCGTTTTAACCATCCTGCTCACCTTCATTCAATATTCTGTGCAATTCTTCCAGTTCCTCTTTTTCAAATTTTTCCTGTTTTACCATTGTAGTAAGCATCAGCCCCAGGCTTCCCTTATATACACGGTTCAGGAAATCTTTTGTTTCCTGCATACAGGACTGCTCCCGCTCTATGATGGGATAGTAGTGCTTTGCCCGCCCGGCGGATTTCCAGGCAACAGCTCCTTTTGCTTCCATACGCTTTAACATCATGATGACTACATGTCGGTTCCAATTCGTTATGCCTTCAAAATGATGTACGATTTCGGCAATTGTCGCAGGGTTTTGGCTCCATAAAAAATCCATAAGGCGCCATTCTGCATTTGACAGGCTTATCTTTCCGTTTTCAGCCATTTGCTCCTCCCTTCTATGTGGTATACATTTGTTTACAAAACTTATGGTAACACATGTTTACCTGTTCGTCAATCTGTTACAGACTAATATTTACAATAAATATCTATAAAAGTGGAAAAGTTTTGCGATTATAAACCGTAAGATATATTGATTTTTGAGGAATTTGCGGTATACTGGTTCAAAGCTGGAGGTGGTTCTAACTCCCGAATGATGTCCTCCGAAATATCAACCTATCTTACAGGGAGATATGTTTCCTTTCGGATTTTCACCCTGTCTTTCGGTGAATACCTGATGTTTAAGGAAAAGTATGCTGCTGAAATACACGATAATTATTCCAAATATGTTCTTACAACAGATGAATTTGCGGGAGGAAACTATGAGGGCATCAAGACAATGCACATAGCGGATTTCCTGCTCAGTTCTGAATATTAAAAGTTTAGTTTCACGGATTCAGGAAAAAGTAAATGGCATTGGGCGTAAACAGTAACCGACAAAACCCTGTTTTTTCAGAAAAAATAACCTGTTTTTTGTCGGGTACGAAAAGCCGGGGAAATCCCGTATAATAGCCGTAATGAATTCCCGGGAAGAATTTATCAAACCATTTCATTCAACACAGGGAGGATAATTATGGCATTATCATTGGATTCCAAAATCAAAGAAATCATGAGATCGGAAGAAGGGAAAGCCGTCATGGAAAAATGGGCGCCCGGATCGACGAAGGATCCCCGCATGAAACTGGTGGGGGCGCTTACCTACCGTAAGCTTTTGAGCTATCCGGAATCCGCCGAGACCGCAAAACACGCGGAAGAGATCGACGCGGATCTGAAAGCATGTTCCAGGTAAACACACAGGACAACGGCAATCTCTCCGGCTTACGCCGGGCCGTTGCGTTCCTTCATAATCTTTTCGATATCAAGGGCTTTTAAAATGATCCGGATCAGGAGACGCTGATCCGGATCATTCAGGTTCAGGGACAGGTCATTTTCTATCCGGCACAGACGCTCGATCAGCGTGCTTCGGTGAATGTATAGCCTGCGAGCAGCTTTTGCATAGGACATATTTTCGTCCAGGAATACGGACAGGGTCTCCAAATAGGAAACACCGCTGCTTTTATCGTGTTCCATAAGTTCCCGGAAACCTTCTGGAAAATAAGCGTCCACCGGTATGCCGTCGAGGGAATTGGCAATCATCTCCTGCAGGATAAATTCGGAGAAACGGTACAGATTTCCGCCCGGCCTGTACATATGGCCGTTTTCGATGGCAGCTTCCGCCTGCCGGTAATAGGTGCGCAGCATATACAGGTCATGGAAACAGTTGCTGATGCCGACGCACAGCTGCATTTCCTCGATAATGGCCCGCGTTTTCTTCTCACCGTATGCCCCGCCGGTAATGGCGTCCGCAGGGATCAGCCCAAGGATCGTATTATCCTGCTCAAAAAACATACTGTCCGAAAACAGCGATTCAAAAACGGAACAGATATAGCTCACAGGAAAAGAGGAGAACCGTTTCTGGTAATGGACGGATACGCAGACATAATCCTGCCTGAGATTGGAGGATTTCAACAGGATCTTCTGTTTTTTGCTCAGGGGCATTTCATTCATCAAAGTCTGTAAAATAATTTTCAGGGATCCCCGTTCACTGTGCAGAAGGACGGGGTTGATCTCGTTTATCCTCTCAATCATGACGGCAAGAAATTCGGCAAGCTTCTCCTCCCCCTCCACAAAAGGCCGTATGGTCTGGTCAATACAGAGACATCCGATATAATCCCCGTTGGCTGTAAACAGATTGACACACAGGGCTGCCGCCGACTCGAAATTCAGCAAAAAAGCCCCCCGTTTATCCATACTCAGATCCTGCTCCCGCAAAAAAGAAAGAAAAACTTCCGGATCCAGATTCCCTCCGGACTGGTTCCAGCTTGCGTTCAGGCCCGCACCGTCGAAATGGGTGGTGGCCACATACTGAAAAGATGCATTCAGCACAAAAAACGGCTGCTCAAAAACAGGGCGTGTACAGTCCAACACATCCTGAATCGTCGGCGCATGCATGAACAGATCCAGCAGTGCGCTCTCCCAGGCCTGGAATGTCCCAAAAATCTCCTGCAGCCCCCGGTATACATCAAAAAAGTCAATCTTTTTCCGAACCAGGATCACGGCAGCATGCTCTTTATAGTAGGACAGGCGGGTTCCGTCGCCGATGCAGACCAATATCACGTTTTTCTCGATTACCGGGCGGTGGGGAAGATGCTCCACCGTGGCCAGGTACACATGGCCGCCGTAAAACCGCAGGGTATTGTCGATATACAACTCTGCGGAAGAAAACAACATTTCCGGTATACCTTTCCCATACATTTTGACAGGATACATTCTTTTCAGCCGCTCATAAATAATCGGGGCATTCAGTTTCATAAGAGCCGTACCTTCCTTTGTTTTCCCGACAGATAAAGCTTCCGCCGAAATCCTTTGTACATATTTTCATTATACAGCAAACAGAAAATAACGCAAGAAATCCCCCCTCATTTTTGCCGGGTAACGACGGAAAAAAACCTATAGTTGGCAGTATTCAAAAATATCTGTCCCCCATCCATAATAAAGTAAACGTTCAGACAGGCCGACGCATCCACCGTACGGCCCGCAGAAACAAAATGCACGGACACAAAACAAAAAAGGAGGCTTTATAATGGATTTTGACATGAACGCGGCAAATATCGCCATGCTGGAGAATTATGTAAAGGCGGCCAGGCCCATGGAAGAGATGTTTTCCGCGAAGGGAAAGACAGCCATTGTCACAGGAGGGACATCCGGACTGGGATTTAATATCGCGCTGCGGCTGCTGCAGGGCGGCGCCAACGTGGTGCTGGCCGGTTCTTCGGATGCCAAAGGAGCCTACACGCTGCCGATTCTGGAGAAAGCCGGATACGGCCCGGACAGGGTGATCTTCTGCCGTACCAATGTGCTGCAGGAGGAAGATATGAAAGCCCTGGTGAACACGGCGGACGAAAAATTCGGCAGTATCGACATTTTCATAAACAGCGCGGCGGTCTGGAATTACGCCCATATTTATGATTTACCGGTGGAAGAATTCCGCCGGGTCATGGACACGAATGTGAGCGGTGCCTTTCTGGGTATCAAACATATCAGCAGGTATATGATCGACCACAGGATCAAAGGCAAGATCACACTGATTTCTTCTAACTGCGCCTGGCTTCCCTATCCGGTGTTCGGCGGCTATGCCCACTACGCCGCGTCCAAAGGCGGTGTTAATTCTCTCGCCATCGAAGCTGCCAAGGAGCTGAAGCGGTTCGATATCATGGTCAACGTGGTGGCGCCGGGCGGCATGGTGACGGCGGGAGCCTCCTCCAACATGTGCGTAAAGGAGCTTCCCGAGGAAAAGCAGGAGGAATTTTACGATGAGCTGATGGTATGGCAGACGGATGAGGTGCCCCCGGTGGATACCGTGGCGATCGTGGCCTATGCCATGAGTACCCCCATGTCCGACGGCATGACCGGCGAGATCGTGGTCGCCGATTCGGGCATGTCCCACAACATAGTAAAACGCCAGGTAGCCATTGAGGAATATCCGGAAAATCCCGAAGAATGAGGTGAAAACATATGAGTAAAAAGATTGATGAAAGAATCCCGCAGAGCAGCGGCGACGGAGCCTACTTTAAAGCGTATAACGGCATACAGTCCCCCTGGAACCGGATTTACTCCTACCAGGATGCACTCCACTATGCCAGCCGGTTTGAATCCGTTCTGAGCGCGGCCGCCACCCAGGCTCTCAGGATCATCGTACCGGATTATAAAGAGCGGGCCCAGATGATGTGCGAGGAGGCCATCGAAAGGCTGTATATGACCGGCAAATACTATGGGGACGATGACGGTTTCGGTATTCATCCCTTCATGTGCGGACAGTACGCGGGCGCACTGATCGGCGATAAGGGCGATGACGCCCTGCTGATGTGCGGTCGGTGCCAGGACTTCGGTACATACCGGGCGGAAAAGGAACTGGATGTTTGCGACTGGGATATCTGCGGTTCCGAGCTGTGCAGAACCACCACCATGTCCCTGCAGGGACAGGCAAAGGCTTCCGCGGAACGCAGGAGAAAGGGACCGGATATCGATTACATGATGGTTGAGGCCAAAGGCTGCGGCGACAGGCACTGCCGCATCATCGCCGAATCCAGAGAGAAATATCCGGCGCCGCCCCACGAGCTGTGGGAAAGCTTCGGCCCTGCCGTCACGGACGATATGAAGAAAGTGACGGCGGAGGAGGACTGCGTGAGTGAGTCCATGATGTTCCGCGAGGAGTGCAATTACCGTTTTGCCAACGGGACAAACAACGAGACGGACTCCAGCAACCAGATGATCAATATGTCCACCGGGGCATCCCTGTATATCCTCCCGGCCATCGCCGAGACGGTAAAGCGGGGCTATGTGACCCGGGAGCATGCGGACCACATCTTAAAATGTGTACTGGAGGCGGCCGGCAAGGCCATGTTCGGCGAGCGTTACGCCATCAAAGCCTGCCGGGACTGGCTGGGCGTGCCGGACAGCATCGGCGAGGACGGACGCATCATGGGCGGCCTGATCGAGATGCTTTTACAGTCCCTGGTATGCGCCTATGAAGTGGAAGCGTTCAATAAAGACGAAGTAATCTATGTCATCGACAGGAGCGGCCTTGAAATCACCGCCACGAAGGATATGCCTGAGACTCATCTCTGGATGTGGGGCGGCATGGTGAAAACCCTGGTCAATGCCCAGTGGTCTTTATGGGAGGAAGATTCTCCCGCAGGCAAGATGCGCATCAAGATCGCGAAGAGAATCGATAAATTTATGTAGGAAAGGGGGAGCGGAAAATGTACAAGAATATATTTAAGTATGACGATATGAAACGATCTGAGCACATGGCTGTCCGAACGGCGGTAGGCTGGTATTTCTGGACCCATCAGATTCTGGAGATCAAAGGGCCCGACGTAACGGCTTTCCTGGACTACATGTTTCCCAACGACATCAGTTCCCTGGCCGTGGGCAGGGACAGATATACGACCATGCTGAATGAGGAAGGGGAAATCATCGACGACGTGGTGGTCATGAGGATGGAGGAAAACCGGTACTGGGTATCTACCCTGTTCGCCACAAAGACCGACGACTGGTGGTATTTCCATCAGGGCGATTACGATGTGGAGTGGGGCGAGATCACCGACGAATGGGAGATGTACGCCGTCCAGGGGCCGAAATCCAGGGAACTGGTGGAAGGGCTGGCGAAGGAATCCCTGGCCGATCTGAAATTTTTCGCTCACAGAGACGCCAAGATCGACGGTATCCCCTGTATGATCAACCGGGGCGGCTTCAGCGGTGAGAAATGGGGCTACGAAATCTATGTGCATCCCGAAGACTGCGACGCCCTGGAGGCGCTGTTAAAACCGTCGGCCGAAAAGCTGGGCGGAAGACAGGTCACGGAATTCCAGGTTATGGCATGGACCCTGCCCACAGAGGCAAATTTCTACTATATGAGAGATCTGGCCCACACCAATCCTTTTGAGGCCGGGCTGGAAAAAAATATCCAATGGGATAAAGACTTTATTGGCAAAGAAGCCCTTCTGAAGATAAAGGAAGAAGGCCCCCGGCGTGAATTTGTAGGTTTTGAGGTTCCCGAGGCGGATGTCTATATCCGCGCCAAACAGTACGGCGGTCCCGGGGAGCCGGTCTATATCGACGGCGAGGAAGAAGAAGTGGGCCGGGTATCCAAAATGGTCTATTCCTATGTGAAAGAAGTAAATAACGGCTATATCCTGGCAAAAAAAGACACACTACATATCGGAGACAGGATCAAAATCCACGGTTACGACGCGGTGGTCACGGAGAAAAAATGGCTGTAACACGGCGGCCGCGGGCATAATACATCCCCTGAAAACGGCTCAAACGATTTTCAGGGGGTTTTTTCTCTCGTATGACAGAAAAACGGATACCCATACCCGTATCATCGAAAAGTATACGAAACAGTAAACCCGGCCCCTACCGCTCATCCACATTCCGTATAAAGCTGATATACGTCACAACATAATACACCAGATAAATGCCGAAGAACAGCAGGATACTCTTGATAAAAAAGGAGAGCGGCGAGACGGGCACCCCCGTCGCCTCCACAAACCTGCCGCTCATAAACAGGATCATCTTTCCGCTGATCACGATCCCCAAAACGGCGGGACAGAGATAGTAAGCCGCCAGCTGCCGGCGGATCAGGCGGTGGATCTGTACGCGCTCCAGCCCCAGCTTCGCCAAAATATCGTAGCGGAACTTATATTTCGCGGAATCACTGAGCTGCTGCACCGACAGCACCGTCACGGCCACACAGACAAACACCAGGCCGATATAAAACAGGGGGATGATCACGGAGGCCAGCATATATTTCGCCGCCGGGATCAGGTTATCCCTTACCAGTATATCCTCCGCGTAGGCAATGATCATATCGGAACCATAGCATTCATTGGGCCGAAGCTCCGCCTCCGCATAGACGCCCAGCCTGTCCGGATTCTGCCCCGTTTTGTTCATCCTTTCCCCGAGATCCGCAGGGACCGTCCCGTCGATGTCCGCCGCCAGCTCCGAGTAATAGAGCTGCATCCTCCCCAGCACCTCATCCGGAACGACGATTACATAATCGCCGCCGTTATGGCCGTCCTGGGAGAAAGCATCGGCGCAGATGCCCGCGCAGGAAAGAGTCCCCTCTCCCCACCGGTCAGTGATCCGCAGATCCTGTGCCATGCCCTGCACTTCCCCGGCCAGCCGGGATTTGACCTGTATCAGATATTCATCCGACCCCAATGCCGCCGCGGAATATCCCAGCATGGCCCGCAGCGCATTGTAATCCGAAAGCCCCATATAAGTGTCGGAGGCACAATAAGCCCCTCCGTTTTTCAGCTCCGCCTCTATCTTCTCCCTGTCCGGCGTCCCGTCCTCCTTCCTAAACATCGTCCCCCAGACCCGCAGATGGGTCAGCATCCAGGCATTCACCTGGTTGCTTTGATCTGTATAGATATGGTATCGGCGAGCCTCCAGCACTTTTGTCTGTTCCTGCAGCACCGCCATCTCATCCGCAAAATCCTCCTGCACCTCGGGGCTGTACAGCTGCACGTCAAAGGGGAACTTATCCTCCAGCACAGTATTCTCATAATCACTGAACATCAGAGCGACAGAGGCTCCCAGCAGCGCAATGGTAAACAGGGCCGTCAGCGTTCCCATGGTAAACTGCATAGTCCGCACTTTTGAGGCAAACTGCCTAAGAAGGAACAGGTTCTGGCCCTTATAAACGGCATTACCTTTCTTCCGCACATAACAGATGACCCACGCCGAAACCCCCACATAGAAAAGATAGATCGTCAGCACCAGCCCCACCAGGAAAAGAACGATCTCCCCCGTATTATCCAGCACGGCAAATACGGTCCAGAACGCAAAGATAAACAGGACGGACAGCGGCAGCAGCAGACGCTTGATCCCCTCCCCCCTCTCCCGGATCTCCTCGTTCCGGCGTTTCGCGTTCATCAGGTCATGGATATTCATTTTCCTAAATTTTCTCCTGCACCGCAGCAGGGCCAAAAGATAACACCCGGCATAGCAAAGAACCGTCGTCAGAAGGGTTCCCGGGTGGAAAGACACGCCCAGACGGTATTCCATCCGCATCATGGCAAACAGCACCGCCATCAGCACCTGCCGGAGCAGGATGCCCAGGGCAAGGCCAAACAGAAAAGCCGTTCCGCCCAGCAGCAGGTTTTCCCTCATATACAGCCGGGATATCTCTTTTTTCTTCATTCCCAGCAGCAGATAAATCCCGAATTCACTGCTTCGTTTCTCCAGCATGAACCGGACCATATAGTTGATGAGCCACGCCACGATCAGAACGATGAAAAACGTGGCGAGCCCCGTCATCATCTCCAGGATACCCGCTGTTTCAGCATACCTCGGCAGGGTATTCTCAAAAATCAGGCTGCCAAAGGCATACATCAGAGCCGTCACCACCGTCATCGTGAAAATATATACCAGATAATCCCTGGCGGAACGTTTCATATTTCGATAAGCGAGTTTTGCGAGCATCAAAATCACCTCCATTACAGTTCAGCTGCCGGCTGAACTGTAAGTTCACCTCCCGTCAGCGACAGCACGTCCAGGATCTCCTGCAGAAACACCTTCCTGTCCTTCGGCCCCCGCACCAGCTCATGAAAAATCTTTCCGTCCTTCAGAAACAGGATCCGCCCGCAGTAGCTCGCGGAAAACGCGTCGTGGGTCACCATCAGGATCGTGGCTTCCATACTCCGGTTCAGATCGGTAAAAGTCTCCAGAAGAGTCTGGGAAGAGTGGGAATCCAGGGCCCCCGTGGGTTCATCCGCCAGAAGCAGCCGGGGACGGTTGACCATGGCCCGCCCGCAGGCGCAGCGCTGCTTCTGTCCCCCGGATACCTGATAGGGAAACTTCTCCCGGATATCCGCAATGCCGAGAAGACCCAGGATCTGGCCGCAGGCCTCATCAATCTCCTTTTTCCTTCCTCCCTGCAGCGTCAGCGCGAGAAGGATGTTTTCTTCTATGGTGAGGGTGTCCAGAAGATTGTACTCCTGAAACACAAAGCCAAGATACTTTTTCCGAAATTCCGACAGCGCGTTCTCCGATAACTCCGTGATATCCGTGTCCCCATAGTAAATATGCCCCGCCGTCACCTGGTCGATGGTGGCAAGCAGGTTCAAAAGCGTCGTTTTCCCGGAGCCGGAAGCCCCCATTACCCCGACAAATTCCCCCTTCTCCACCTGAAAACTGACCCGGTCCACCGCCTTCGTCACATGGGAACCGCTGCCATAATATTTTTCCACGTCACATACCCTGATATAATCGCTCATTCCTGTCTCCCCCGGATCCTGTTTGATGATTGGATCCTACCACTTTCCCCGGCCCTTTTGTATAAAGAAAGGTTGAGGCTGTCTTACATTTTTGAAAGATAACCCCAACCTGCCCGTTTCATTGTCTGGCTATATATTACAGTTCAGCTTACAGCTGAACTGTAACGGAATCTGCCCATTTAAAGTTTGCCTTACGGCAAAGGGGCAGATTCCCGCTTGACATAATATATGCGTTCTTACGGACTTTGCAATCAATGCAAAGTCCTGGGCCAAACCGCAGCGGCTATATATTTACTGACCGGGAACTCCAGAATCATGGCCGTCCCCTCTCCGTACCGGGATTCTGCCCGGATACCGATCCCGAGCTTCCGGCTAAGCTCCCGGCACAGATACAGCCCCATCCCCGTAGAGCGCCCATGGTCTCTCCCGTTGCTCCCGGTAAAGCCCTTCTCAAATATACGGGAGACTTCCTCCGGGGGAATGCCCGCGCCGTTGTCCTCAAGCACCAGCAAAACGCCGTTTTCTCTCCGTTTTGTATAGATCCGAAATACCGGCTGCTCCCTCCGGTACTTCACACTGTTCAGGATGATCTGGTTTACGATAAATTCCACCCATTTGCGGTCCGTATACACCCGGTCCCGGCAGTCCACCTCGGCCCTGACCCGGTTTTGTATCAGCAGCAGCCGGTTCTTTTCCAGCACCTCGGATACTGTCTGCTGCAGATCCGTCTCCCGGATCTGATAATCCTTATAGACATTTTCCGACCTGGCGTAATAGAGGGCCATGTCCACATAATTTTCGATTTTCTGATTCTCCAGGCTCAAGGCGCGAAAATATTCCCGCTCCCCCTGTCCGCTGCGTCCGTTTTCACAGAGCAGGGAGATCGCGGTGATCGGCGCTTTTATCTCATGCACCCAGTTTTCGATGTATTCCCTGTATTCCTTCTGCCCGTCCTCCATCCGGCGCAGCCGCTCAATCATCGATTTATTGGAACGGCGGATCATGTCCCGGTACAGCCTGTCCTCCAGCCTGAAAGAATCCGGGAGCACTTCGCCCAGAAGATATCTCTGATCCATCTCCTCCAGGTTCCGCTCCGCCTCCCCGAAAAATTTCCTCCGCTGCAGATACGCGGCGAGAAGCCACGCGCCCAGGATCATCCACCAGAAGATCAGGATCAGCACTGTGTTCGCCCTGTGGTATCCCGTTATCCGCAAAAAAGCCGTCAATACGGCCATGCAGACAAAATGAAGAATGAGGATCAGGCATTTATCTTTCAGAAAGTCTTTCAGATTCATACCCGATACCCCATCCCTCTCCTTGTCTCGATAAAATCCCTGACTCCGACGGACGCCAGCTTCTCACGGAGCCTGGAAATGTGTACACTCAGCGTATTATCGTCAATGAAGATCTGATTCTCCCACAGATGTTCAATAAGATCCATTCTGGCCACAAACTTTCCCTGCTCCTGAAACAGCCGATGGAGAATCTTCATCTCCTGTTTTGTGAGGTCCGCAGCGCGCCCCCGATACGAAAGGCTGCACGCAGACAGATCCAGCTCCACCTCCCGGCAGGCCATCCGGGCGCTCTCCCGGGATTCCCCGCCCCCGGCGCACTTCAACACGGCCCCTATCCTTGCCAGAAGAATCGGAGCCTGATAGGGCTTGGTGATATAATCATCCCCGCCCTTTAAGATCCCGTTCAACTCATCCATGGAATCCGTCCGGCTGGTCAGAAAGATAATGGGGATCCGCGTCTGCTCACGAATCTGTGTGCAGACATCGAACCCGGATACCCCCGGAAGATTCACATCCAGAAGGATCAGATCCGGCTGTTCCCTTTTCACCTGTTCCGGGATCCGATCGAAGCGTTCCGCTGCCGCCACCCGGTACATGGCATTCTCCAGCAGCACTTTCAGTTCCCGCCTTATGACCGGTTCATCCTCAACGATATAAATAAGCATGGCACTCTCTCCTGTCATGCCCATTATAACGGATTTATCTGTACCGCGCCAGTCCCTCGTTACAGTTCAGCCAAGCTGAACTGTTACAGCCCCTCCTCATGTTTCCTTCGGCCAGACGAACTGCCCATAACGGTAAACTACTGCCGCAGCAACACCCGAAGCCGTTTCAGCCCCTCCGCCAGCATTTCCGGCGTGGGAGGCGTGACCACGGAAATACGCACTGCTTTTTCCGGCTCTTTGTTTCCCACGGAAAAACGCTCCGCGCCGCACACTTCCACCCCTGCCTGTCTCGCGCAGATCTCAAAACTCTTCCCCGTAAAATGGGGAGGCAGCCACACGAAGCGCAGCGGCGCCGTGGGCCCGCCCGGTGTGACAAAACCGTCCAGAATCTGATCGACGATACGGTTTCGCTCCCTGATATCTTTCTGCCGTTCGGCCATGAGCCCGTCAGCGGCGCCGTCCTCGATCAGAGCGGCGGATACCGTGGCCAGCAGCGGCGAGACAGAAATATTCATGGCATATAGGGCTGTCACCAGCTTTTCATGAAACCTGTCGGGGACATGGATAAACGCTGTCCTCAAGCCCGGCGAAATGGTTTTTGAAAGGCTCGCCATATAAACCACCTGTTCCGGCGCAAAAGAAGCGATGGGTGGCATTGGATTTTCTTCAAGGAGGTTATTGATTCCGTCCTCCAGGACGAGCAGCCTCTCCTCTTTGGCCACTCCGGCAATCATTTTTCTTGTCTCCAGGGACATGATATGGGCAGTGGGATTCTGGTAATCCGGTATGACATAGAGGCCTTTGATATTCTTGTTCTGTACCGCATAGCGGATGCCCTCCTCTGTCATCTCCGGGCCGCGGCTATCGACAGGCAGCAGCTGGATACCGAACAGCTTCGCCGCCGTTTTCACACCGGGATACGTAAGCGGATCCGTGCCTATCTTATCATCATTTCCAAAGAACGCTCCCAAAGCCGCCATGAGGGCGTTTTGCCCCCCGGCGGCCAGAACTATATGTTCCATATCTGTATGCAATCCGGATTTTCGCATCCACATCACGCCTGCCCTGCGCTGTCTTTTCGTGCCCTCAGGCGTCCCGTAGGAAAACAGATTCAGCGCATCCGGCTTCTTCATCAGATTTTCCGCGTACCGCTTTACTTTCAGATTGCCTGCTGCAGGGGGAACGATGGCCCCCATCTCAATGATATGTGAATCCCCTCTTCCACAGAGAAGCAACGGCTCTGCGGCGGCATCGGAGGAGACGTAGGTGCCGTTGCCGACGGATGCCGAGAGCAGGCCCTTCTGTCCGCAAAGTTTGTAGACTTTGGATATGGTGCTCAGATTCAGGTCCAGAAAATCGGCGAGTTCCCGCTGGGGCGGCAGTTTCGTTCCGGCTTTCAGTTTTCCGCTTTTGATATCGCTCTCCAGCAGTCTGGCCAGAGCGATATATTTAGGTCCGGCCGCGTTGCTCAGATCAGGTTTCCAGCTCATGGGGTAGTTGTCAAAGGAATTTACGGGCATGGGGGAGTTCCTTTCTGATAAATTAAAATTGTTATGCATTGATATAATTATTTTGGTAGTTTGCTTTACTGCTTACATTGTATGCAGGCAAATTCAGTCAATAATCTTAATTGTATGCCATACAATTTTAACATTGTTTTGTTTGCGGCGCAAGATTATAATAAAACACAATCCTTATAACTAAATTGCAGAAATAAAGCCCAGAGGGAAGAGGTATATGGATATGAACGTGGAAAATTTATTGTCGGATGGCATCAGGGCTACGCCGCCGTCCTTTGTCAGAAGTATTTTGAAGGCGGCCTCCGAACCGGATGTGATCTCCTTTGCGGGCGGTCTCCCCAATCCGGTCTCCTTTCCGCAGGAGGAACTTTTGCGGTCCGTGAACCGTGTGGTGAAAACTTATGGGAGCGATGTGTTCCAATATTCCGTGACGGCTGGGCTGCCGCAGCTCAGACAATACATCGCCGGCAGGTACAATCGGATCTTCGGACTCTCTTTGTCGGAAGACAATATTATCATTACAACCGGCTCACAGCAGGCGCTTGACCTGATTGGGAAGGTTCTGCTGGATAAGGAGGACGGCGTGGTCGTGGAGAGGCCCACCTACCTTGCGGCACTGCAGGCTTTTTCCATGCAGCAGCCGGTATTTTATCCCGTGGAGCTGACAGAGGAGGGGATGGACCCGGAAGGACTTGAGAGGGCGTTACTAAATCCCGTCAAATTCGTCTATATGATCCCCAATTTTCAGAATCCCACCGGGCTGACTTACTCCGCAAAAAACCGGGAGAAGATCCGCGGGATATTAAAAGGACGGGATGTTGTTCTGGTGGAGGATGATCCCTACGGTGAGCTGCGCTTTGAGGGGGAGCGTCTGCCCTACATCGGAGCGGGGAGGCTTAAGAACAGTATTTTGCTGGGCACTTTTTCCAAAACGGTCACGCCGGGGATGCGCACAGGTTTTATCATCTCCGAGAACAGGGAACTGCTGAAATATCTATCCGTCGCAAAGGAGGCCGGCGATCTGCACACCAATATTTTTTCGCAGTATGTGATCTGGGATTATCTGGAGCACAATGATCTGGATGCGCATATTGCAAAGATAAAGGCTCTGTATAAAAAACAGGCGCAGGCAATGATGGATGCCATGGACCGGTATTTTCCGCCTGGGGTAAAGTACACAAGACCGGACGGCGGTATGTTTCTGTGGGTGACGCTTCCGGAGGGAGTGAGCGCCATGTCACTGTTTTCGAAGGCGCTGGAGAGAAGAGTCGCGTTTGTCCCGGGCGATCCGTTTTATACCGATGAAAAAAATGTCGGGACGATGCGCCTCAACTACACAAATGCGGATTGCGGAACCATTGAGGAGGGAATCCGCAGGCTGGGAGAATTGCTGAGAGATGCGGCTGTGGAAGTGTGACGGTTTGGGCGAAGGATAAACTGTTATCGGGTTTTGAAAAAGGCGTCGGTTATCAAATGACTGGCGTCTTTTTTTGTGATATGATAGTTAAAAATATAAAAAATGAGGATTTGTGCTTTTGGCTTAACAGGGAATCTGATAAAGAAAATATAGAGAATGGAGTGAAGGGTTAATGATGTCCGAAAAAGATTTAAGATGGAACAGATTTATAGAAGATATTTGCCAACGGGATTTGGCAACATTATCACCGATTCAAAGAAAGGCTGTTCTTTGTTTCTGGTATGACGCGGAGATGAACAGTGGGGGATACAGCGGTTATGCGGATTGCTATGCCGAGACAAACCCTGATGAACTGGAAGAAGTCCTTATGACCGTCGGCTATAAGGAGATTGCCGATAATTACCGAAAAGCGGTTACAGATGGAGCAAAAGATGACTGGGGTGAAACAGATGAGGCTTATTATGAATTTTCTCCATCCCTGAGTGAATGTCTCGAACAGTATGTTGAGGATAATAAAAATGCTGTTTTTGACTAAAAGTACAGTGTTTATCTATGGAGAGGAAGAGTCTCAAACTTCTTTTCTTTGTGTGAAAATATATTTTGGTTAGGGAGAAAAAATGGAAAAGACAAAGCAGCCTGCCTGGGCAGGCCGTATGAGAAAATTGCTCGATAAAGTAAAATGCAAAGATGAAAATCTGGAGATTTCCGGTGCGCACAGCCATAAATACAAGCTGGGAGCGCCGGCGGACGAGGCAGAGATACGGAAATTTGAAACCGATTATCAGATAGAGCGGCCGGAGGAATACCGGAATTTTCTGCTGTTTCTGGGAGATGGTGGAGCAGGACCGTATTTTGGACTTTACAGCCTGAAAGAAATTGAGCGGGAGGTCAGGAAGGGACGTTATCGGCCTGCGGAAGAGCCGGTTATCTGTCCGGAAATGAGCGAGGAGGAATGGGATGCGGCAGCAGCTTCGCAGGAGCGGGGGACGGAAGAAAAATATTTTCTCTATGCAGGTGTTCTGCCCATCGGCAGTCAGGGCTGTACACTGATGACGGGGCTGATGCTGCAGGGACCTTATCGGGGGCAGGTGGTGTATTTTGATCTGGATTGCTGCGGCAGGCCCTTTTTTGTGCGGGAGCAGGGGTTTCTGGCGTGGTACGAGCGATGGCTGAAAGAGGCGGCAGCGGGTTATGATGTGGACTTTTTTGGTCTGCACCTGGCCGGAAATGCGAAAGAACTGATGGAGCGCTATAAGAACAGCCATGACCCGAAGGAAAAGATAGAGATCATCGAGAGTTACTATAAGTTTGAGTGCCTGTCTGAAAAACTGAAAC
>DPJQ01000033.1:19284-21306 GCA_003542935.1 Lachnospiraceae bacterium
AGGTCTGCAGTCAGGAAGAAAATATGGAGATCAAAATGAAGCTGATCAAAATGCTGGCTCATTTTCATACCAGAGGGCTTTCCGGGGAGATCGAGAAGCTGTGGGAGTATGGGGCATATCTGGAGGCGATTTCGGTCATCACCTACGAGGGGACCTGGGAGGTCAAGGAAAAATGGTATGAGAGGATCTTCGAAAAGCTGCCGGAACTGAAAGGCAAGGAAGAGGTGTTGGATTATTTCCTGGATTACCATCGCTCAGGGAGAGAAGATCTGCACATGCTGATTTATGCCGTCTGGGCTATGGAGGGCGTGGAGAAGAGATGTCTGCAGGAATTCTATGTGAAATGGCTGGACAGATATCGAACTCATGAAAACGCAAAGTGGGATTACAGGGGAAGCCAGATGGTTCTGAAGGGGGCTGCTGTATGGGGGCAAGCAGACCGGAAGGACAGGCTGTGAGCAATCTGATGAGGCAGTTTGATAATTTCGGACTGGACTACAGAGGAGCCTGGAAACTGTTGATGGATGACGGAAGATGGAAGGAATGGAAGACGCAGAACGGATTTATGGATTTGGAAGAGACGGAAAGAGCAGACGGATTTGAGATTGTGAAAGGAAAACAGATAAAATGAACTTTCAGGATGAGATGAAAAAGAAGTTTTTGCAGGTTGCGGCGGGAGGAGTGGAACCGGCCGAGTGGGAAAATTGGTGGAACAGCAACAGAGACCAGCTGGAAAAGATATTGAACCGCGGCACCATAAAGCGGATCATGCCTGTCTGGTGGAGCGCAGACTACTATTGGATGACAAAAACCCAGAGCGGCATTGCCAGCTATTTTCATGCTCAGGGACGGCCCGTGAAAATCTCCGATTACTATGAGAAAAAAGCGGAGGAAGAGACATTAAGACAACGGCAGAAGGTGCTGGCAGATTTTGATAAGAAGATTGCGCCCGAGAGGCTGCAGTGGGAAAAATATCTGGAAGATCATCCTGTCGAGCCGGTGGAATTTGATTGGAAAAGCCTTATGGGGACACCTTCCGGTCAGAAACCGCCTCAGGTTTTCTCCTATGTGAGCGTGCGGGGAGAAGAGCAGTGGAAAGAGACAAGGGAGGAACTGCAGCTTCGCCTGAAGGAAAATGTGCAGGCGAAGATTGCACCTCTGGCCAAAGCCTACGGAATGAAAAAGGCCGGGCCGAAGACCTTTGTCAAAGAGAAAAACGGGCTGGTGTGCCGACTTAAATTTATCGGTTATTTCCGGGGTGGCGGATATGAGGCGATGCAATATTATATCTGCCCGATCTATGCCATCGATACGGGGATTCTGGGATTGCCGGGGCACATCTGCCAGGGAGAAAACTATCAGAAAATGCACAGAGACTGGGGAGTGATCCAGTATGGGATGACAGCGGTAAATGCCGCAGAGGTGGAGAAGATAAACAGAAAGTTTGATGAGATACTGACCTTTCTTGCCGGGGATATCTTTCCGGAGTGGCAAAGGATCGATTCTCTGGAAGCCTATTTTGCAAAGGAACGGCAGGAGTATTTGAAGGCCGCAGAGACAGGGCCCACGGATCCGCGGACGGGCAGGGCCATGTGGGATTTGAGTGATATGGAGCGCAGACATCCCTGGCGGGCGGACGATTATCTGTTTGGAGTTTGGGATCTGCTCTCAGGAAGAGAGGAGGAGGGATATAAACGTCTTGCGGAATGTGTGGAGTATGGCACAGACTTCATGGAGAGCTGTCTGAAAGAGCGGCCGGAAGCCTACAACGATCCGAGGGATTCCATGGCGGTGCTCTACTACAATGCGGGTCGTTTTGTGGATACAAAGCAGATCGCGGACAAGGAGGAGCGACGGAGAAAGATCTCGGAGATCTATGAAGAGATCTGCAGGTTTATGCGGTACTATCACGGGCTTGCGAAACGGACGGCGAGGTAATATGGTTGCTGTCTGTTTTCATATTAGCATAAGACCTCTCGCATAGCGTGAGGCCGTTGGTTAGCATAAGGACGCTCGCGGAGC
>DPJQ01000033.1:21555-22028 GCA_003542935.1 Lachnospiraceae bacterium
GCATAAGGACGCTCGCGGAGCGTGAGGCCGTTGGTTACGATAGTTCTCCGGTAGTTTTCGGTTATGTGATGCCTGATATGCAGTTTTGCTTTTTTAGTCGTTCTCGGCGGGAATATCTTCCATTGCCTGTATATCAAAGATAACAGGACGTATACCGTCTGTACAGCAGACGATAGTCTGCCCCTCCTGTCTGTTCCAGGGGGTGAAGGAAGAGCCGGAAGATATGGAACTGACACTCCCGTATATATCGATCCATGCCCAGGGGCAGAATCCTTCCGGCATTTTTGCACTTCCCTCAAAAATGAAGGTATCCCCTTCTTCCAACAGTGGACATGGCCCAACGGTCTTCCCATCGGAGAGAAACTGCTCCGCAAATTCAGGATGAAAATCTTTTTTCAGTACGGTGATCTTAACCTTTTTGGACATTTTCTTTCTCCCTATTTTTTGTTATTTTACGTTCATTTCACTGCAAT
>DPJQ01000006.1:0-3120 GCA_003542935.1 Lachnospiraceae bacterium
GTTTAATGAGCAGACACTATGTAGATAAAACAAAACTGATAGAAGAATGGTGGTGGTCTTGGAACAGGTAATCCTAATTACTCGTCCGAGACATTTTGGAAAGACCCTGTAAAAATAGAAAAAACACTTACATTTTTATTCCGTCTGTGCTATAATTTTTCCAGATTAACAGCCGGCCATAGAGCGTGAAATCCGGGGAATGCTGTCCCCAGGTTTCACGCTTTTCTTTTTTGGCCGCAGTAAAGAGGAGGAAATGATGGATCAAAACAGAAAAAATAAGATGGAGACGATGCCCATGGGTTCCCTGGTCTTCCACATGTCGCTCCCGATGATGATATCGCTGCTCGTACAGTCGCTATACAATATCGTGGACAGCATCTTTGTGGCGAGGCTGAGCGAACAGGCCCTGACGGCCGCCTCTCTGGCGTTCCCCGTACAGATGCTGATGATCGCCGTCGGCGTCGGCACGGCCGTCGGGCTGAACGCCATCCTTTCCAAAACGCTGGGGAAAAAGGATTTCCGGGAGGCTTCCGGCGTCGCCATGACGGGGATTTTTCTGACCGTTGTCAGCGCCGTCGTTTTTATGGGCGCCGGTCTGGCCTTTGCCCGGCCCATGGCGAAGGCTTTCACAGAGGATCCCTCCATTGCCAGCCAGTGCGGGGATTACCTGTGGATCTGTATGGTATTCTGCCTCGGGAATCTGGGCTGTATGACATTTCAGCGGCTGCTGCAGGCGGCGGGGAATACATTTCTGAGTATGGTCACGCTGGTCTGCGGCGCCGTGACCAACATCGTCCTTGATCCGATCATGATCTTCGGGCTGTTCGGCTGCCCGGCCTGGGGGATCCGGGGTGCGGCTTATGCGACAGTGATCGGGCAGTGGGTCAGTATGCTCGTGGGATTGTTCTTGAATATAAAGAAAAACCCTGAGGTGAAGCTCACCTTCAAGGGCTTTTCTCTGCAGCCGGGCCGGATCGGGGAAATCTACCGGGTGGGCCTGCCTACCATCATTATGCAGGCGCTGAGCAGCGTGATGGTGACGGCGTTTAATGCCATCCTGCTCCCCTTTTCAGCGACGGCCGTGGCATTCTTCGGCGTGTACTACAAATTGCAGAACTTCCTGTTTATGCCCATGAATGGGCTCGGCCAGGCGTTGATCCCCATCGTCGGCTATAACTATGGTGCGAAAAACCGCCGCCGGATCCTTCAGTCTGCGAAGGTGTCCTATCCGGCGGCGATGGCGATCGCCCTGGTGGGAACCGTTCTGTTCTGCCTGTTCGGTTCCGTGCTCCTGGGATGGTTTTCCGCCGGCAGGGATATGCTGGCCATGGGTGTCCCGGCCCTGAGGATCATCGCCATATCCTTTGTACCGGCATCCGCCACCATGATCACGGGATATTTTGCCTCCGGCCTGGGGGACGGTGTGACCAATATGCTGGGGGCGATCCTGCGCCAGTTTTTCCCGCTGGTTCCCTGCGCCTGGCTTCTGGCGAGTGCGGGCGGCATTGGCATGGTCTGGTACGCGATATGGATCTCGGAAGCCGCCGGGGTGATTTTCTCGGCGATTCGATTTAAAATGCTGAAGAAAAAGAAACTGGATTTTTAGTTATTACTGAAATAGGAAGAGCCATAACGAAAAAGTTGCCTGCGGGAAAGATGTGTGTTATAAAAGATATGTTCCCGGAAAAAACGGGAGTATGCCGGAACGGAAATCTGTCCGGCCTGCCATGTGATCTTTTATCCGGGTATGTGAGGAGGAAAAACAGATGTCCATAGAAAGAGTAAAAGCATATTTCAGGGAATACGGCATGGAAGACAGAATACGGGAGCTTACTATGTCCAGCGCGACAGTGGAGCTGGCCGCGGCGGCGTTGGGCTGTGAGCCTGAGCGGATCGCGAAGACCCTGTCTTTTATGGTGGAGGGGTATGCCATTCTGGTGGTGGCTGCCGGGGACGCGAAAATCGATAATCACAAATACAAGGAGCAGTTCGGTACAAAGGCTAAAATGCTCTCCCGGGAGGAGGCGGAGACCATGGTGGGCCATGCCGTGGGCGGCGTATGCCCCTTTGCGGTGAACGAGGGCGTGGAGGTCTACCTGGACGTGTCCCTGAAGCGTTTTGAGACGGTATTCCCCGCCTGCGGCAGCGCCAACAGCGCCATCGAACTTACGATCCCGGAGCTGGAGAAATACTCCGGGTATCGGGCGTGGGTGGACGTGTGCAGGGTCATGCTGGCCGGGAGACCGGCAAAATAAGAATATCCCCGGAGAAGCCAGGGGTTTTATCCTTTTGAGCTTCTCCGGGGATGTTTTCTTTTACGCCGGAAGATATTTCTTAAGATCTTCCACCTTATCCAGTTTCTCCCAGGGCAGGTCCAGATCGTTTCTGCCGAAATGTCCGTAGGCAGCCGTCTGTTTGTAGATCGGGCGCCGCAGATCAAGCATCTGGATGATGCCCGCCGGCCGCAGGTCAAAGTTCTCCCTGATGATATCCACCAGCTTCTCGTCGGAAACCTTTCCGGTTCCGTCGGTGTCCACCATGACGGATGTGGGCTGTGCCACACCGATGGCGTAGGAGAGCTGAATCTCGCATCTGTCAGCCAGTCCCGCCGCCACGATATTTTTCGCCACATACCTCGCCGCGTAGGCTGCCGAGCGGTCCACCTTTGTGCAGTCCTTTCCGGAGAAGGCGCCGCCGCCGTGACGGGCATATCCGCCGTAGGTGTCCACAATGATCTTGCGGCCAGTCAGACCCGCATCCCCGTGGGGGCCTCCGATCACGAAACGTCCTGTGGGATTGATGAAGAACTTTGTATCATCATCCACCATATCCGCGGGAAGAATCGGGTCAAACACATACTTTTTGATATCCTCATGAATCTGCTCCTGCGTCACATCCTCATCGTGCTGGGTGGAGAGCACCACCGCCTCCAGCCTCACCGGCTTGCCCGCCTCGTCGTACTCCACGGAAACCTGGCTCTTGCCGTCCGGCCGCAGGTATTTCAGTGTGCCGTCCTTGCGGACTTTCGTGAGCTGCTTCACCAGCTTATGGGCAAGGTCGATGGGGTAGGGCATATAGTCGTCGGTCTCGTTCGTCGCGTAGCCGAACATCATGCCCTGA
>DPJQ01000006.1:3427-3590 GCA_003542935.1 Lachnospiraceae bacterium
CATCATGCCCTGATCGCCGGCGCCGATGGCCTCCAGCTCCTCATCGCTCATCTTCTTCTCCGCCTCCGCTCTCTTCGCCTCGAGGGCCTTGTCAACGCCCATGGCGATGTCGGAAGACTGTTCGTCGATGGCCACCAGAACGGCGCAGGTATTGCCGTCAAAG
>DPJQ01000195.1:0-7903 GCA_003542935.1 Lachnospiraceae bacterium
ATATTACAAAAACGGCAAACCGGTCAAAAAGACCTGGAAAATTGTTAAAAAGAAGAAATATTATTTTATGGCTGACGGAATTGCCGCCGTGGGAAGTGTAAAAATCAAAGGAAAATATTACATATTTAACGAAAAAGGGCAGCTTTTTACACCGTCTTCTAATAAAGTAGTCAAGGTTGGTAAGGCAAAATATCAGGTAGATAAAAAAGGCCGGGCTGTAAAGGGCTGGTCCAGGGACAAAAAGTATTATTTTTATACCAATGGGCAGATGGTCACAGGGACAGAGGTATTTAATGAAATATTTTACTGCTTCAAGACCAACGGAAAGTATGATAAAAACATAACATCCAAGCTGCGCAAGGCGGCGGAATACGAGAAACCCATAGCTGAATTGCTTGCTTTGATCGGGGAGCCGAAGAAAAGAGAATATTCTGAGGGGTGCTATGGTAACGGCACGGACTGTCTGCTGACCTATGATAATTTTGTCGTATACACATCTTTTGACAAAGAGGGTGTAGAGCGGTTCATGGGAGCAGAATAGAAAGAGAGGATACAGGAAGATGAAAAAACAGGGTGTATACAAAAGATTTACGGTTTTTATTCTGGCAATGGTATTGATGACAGTCTGCATTTCCGGGGGAGTGACCGTTCAGGCGGCCCCGTCATTAAAAAGTGTGAAGGCTCAGGCGGATAAGATCATTGGTAAGCAGGTGAGTAAAAAAGACAGTAAGAAACAGAAACTGAAAAAATTATTTACCTATGTGGAGAAAAACTACGATTACAAGAGAACGATCGGTTTTAAGAACGAAAAGGGCTGGGAAAGAGCGTATGCTCTGGAGATGTTCAAGGGAAAGAAGGGAAGTTGCTATCATTTTGCGGCCGCCTATGCGTTCCTGGCAAAGCGGGCTACAGGCTATAAAGTCCGCATCGGGTTGGGTGATACGAACGGGTTCTCCGGGAAACTGCAGGATCATGGCTGGGTGGAGATCAAAATTAATTCCAAGTGGTATATCTGCGATCCCAATATGGATAAGTACGCGGCGGATTCTTCGGGTAAGTATTATCTGAAGGAGAGAAGTAAGCTGAAAAAGACATACGACAGGTTTAAATCTGTCAAGTATGTCAATGTGACTTTCTAGGGAAGCGGCCATGGTATTCAGTTCACTGGTTTTTGTGAGTATATTTTTGCCGGTCACGCTGCTGGCAAGCTGGGCTCTTCGTCCTGTGTGGGCGAAGAACGCCCTGCTTTTAGCGGCCAGCCTGCTGTTCTACGCCTATGGGGAGCCGGTCTATGTGTTTCTGATGATCGGATCTGCCTTTATGAATTATCTGTGGGCCCGGCTGATCGAGAGATACAGACAGCAGGCCCGAATCATGCTCGCGCTTTCGGTTGTGATGAATCTGGGCATATTGGGTGTATATAAGTATGCAGGGTTTCTGGTGGAACTGTGGAATGGATGCACCGGTACGGCTGTACCCGTGCCCCGGCTGGCTCTGCCTATCGGCATTTCTTTCTTCACCTTTCAGGCTATGTCCTACGTATTTGATGTATACAGGCGAGAGGTGGCATCCCAGAAGAATTTTGTACATATTCTGCTCTACATATCCTTCTTCCCTCAGCTTATTGCGGGACCCATTGTGAAATATCATGATATTGACAGAGAGCTGGCTGAGCGCCATCAGACTCTGAACGGGACAGCGGAAGGATTTCGCCGTTTTATCTTCGGATTGGCAAAGAAAGTGCTGATTGCCAATATAATGGGTGCGGCGGCGGACGCCTGTTTCGGTGCCGGGACGCTGCAGGTGAATGCGGCGGTGGCCTGGATCGGAGCGGCATCCTATATGCTGCAGATTTATTTTGACTTCAGCGGCTATAGTGATATGGCCATCGGCCTGGGATGGATGTTCGGGTTTCATTTTAAAGAGAATTTCCGTCATCCCTATACGGCGGTTTCCGTGCGGGATTTCTGGAAACGGTGGCATATCTCTCTCTCGGGCTGGTTCAAGGAATATCTTTATATTCCTCTGGGTGGGAACCGCAAAGGGCGGGTGCGCACCTGCATCAATAAATTTATCGTATTCCTCTGTACCGGTATCTGGCATGGGGCCAACGTCACTTTTCTTTTCTGGGGGGCGTATCATGGGTTTTTCCTGATGTTGGAGGAATATCTGCCGTTTTTTAAACGGGAGAGAAAAAGCTGGGGACGGTGTGTTTCTCATATCTATGCCCTGATGGTGGTTCTGATCGGTTTTGTATTTTTCCGGGCGGATACCATGGGGCAGGGACTCTTTTGGGTCAGGGAAATGTTTACAGGATTTCATTTTGAGCCGGAGGCGATGCGGTTGTGCCTGTCTCTGCTCACGCCGCTGAATATAACCGTTTTTGCGGCGGGAATAGCGGCCTGTCTGCCTTTTGGGGAAAGATTCAGGGAGAAAAAAGCGGCCATGGTCTTTTCCTGGGCCGTAAGCCCGCTGCTGTTGTTTTTATGTATGCTGAGTCTGGCGGGCGGGACGTACAATCCCTTTATCTATTTTCGCTTTTAGGAGAGGGGAAGATGAAAAAAAAATCAAACATAGCGTATATCATAATCTGCCTGGCGCTCTGTCTCCTTCCCTCGGCGGGGCTGCTCATTGGGGGAGCAGAGGAATCTTCGGAAAACCGTGAACTGGCCTCTGTTCCCTCATGGAAAACGGAGGAGGGATGGAACGCAAACATACTCGATGATGCAGGGGCCTGGTTTGAAGACCATTTCGCTTTCCGCAATGAGTGGGTGACGGGCTATGCGCTTCTGGCGGGAGGTATTTTCGGTGTTTCGGCCCAGGACAATGTGATCGTGGGAGAGGACGGATGGCTCTACTATATGGATTCCCTTGAAGACTATCAGGGATCGGAACAGCTCAGTGACCGGCAGCTTTTTGCCGTGGCCCATACGCTTGCCATGATACAGTCTTACGCAGCTGAAAACGGCGTGGATTTTGTCTTTACCGTTGCGCCGAATAAAAATTCCCTTTATGGCGAGCGAATGCCCTATTACTATCGCGGCTATCGTGCCGGAGAAAATAACCTGTCCCGGATCGTGCCGTATCTGGAGGCGGAGCAGGTGAATTATGTGGATCTGTATGGCTTTCTGAAAAGTCAGAACGAGGTGCTGTACCATGCCAGGGATTCTCATTGGAACAATAAAGGGGCGGCCCTGGCGGCGGATCGGCTGCTTTCCCGCCTTGGGAAAAAGCATGCGTCCTACGCCGACAGGGATTTTGCGGTACGGAAAGACTGTGAAGGGGATCTGGATCAGATGCTCTATCCGGCGGCGGTGAGGCCGGAGGATGAGATCTATTACGATCCGCTTCCGCAGTTTCGTTATGTGGAAGCGGTGGAGAGTAATTTTGAACCGCGGATCCGTACCCTGTCCGACGGGAAGGAGGGTAGCCTGGTGATGTATCGGGATTCTTTTGGAAACGCGCTGCTGCCCTATATGGCGGAGGCTTTTGGAGAAGCCTATTTTTCCAGGGGGGTTCCCTATCCGCTTTCGGATCTGTTTGCCTGTGAGGCGGATACTCTGGTGATCGAACGGGCAGAGCGTTTCCTTCCGGATATGGCGGAGAATGCCCCGGTGATGCCCGCGCCGATTGCCTCCGATATGGATGAGGCGGATTTTCAGACTGAGATCCCGGATTTGGAAGTTACGGATCAGGGGGTATATACAAAAGTCAGCGGCAGCCTGCCCGCCGAAAATCTGGGAGTGGATTCCCGGGTTTATATCCGCGTGGATGAGCTTCTGACTTACGAGGCGTTTCCCGTGACCAGAGAGGACGGTCAGGATGGCTTTGAGTTATATATCGTTACGGAACTTTTAGAGGAGAACAGCCTGTATGAGTTGTATGTTTCAAGGGGGTAAGGAAAGATGAAAAATTTAAAAAAAGCATGTCTGTATATACTCTGCGCAGGATTGTTTCTGCTCTTCTCTGTGCCCTGTCGTGGGGCTCAGGAGCAGATCCAGGCTGGTTTGGTTGAAGAAAACGGGTCTTATCGGTATTATCAGGATGGACAGGCATTAAAAAATCAGTGGAAAAGACTGGAAGAAAACAAGCGGAAATATTATTTTGGGGAAGATGGCGCTGCTGTAGTCGGAAGCCATAAGATCGGAGATAAATACTATGTCTTTAACGCCCGGGGACAGCTGCTGGAACCGTCAAAAACCAAATTTGTTACCGCAAATAATCGTACATATTATGTAAACAGCAAGGGCAATCCGGTTAGCGGCTGGCAGATTGTCAAGGGAGAACTTTACTATATAACAAAGAAGGGTTTAAAGAAGACCGATGTAGTATATGATGGGATTACTCTGGGAAAAACTGGCGCGGCCAGGGTTAACACGGCATCCCGTTTAAAAATGAAGGTTATGGAAGTTGTATCTGAAATTACTACTCCCGAAATGAGCCGTAAAGAAAAACTGAGGGCCTGTTTTGACTACACCATAAGTTCGGAATTTCGATATGACAGAAGGACAAAATGGCCGAATGTCAAGAAAAAGGGCTGGCAGAAAAAATGTGCGCTGGATATGCTGGAGACCCATCGCGGCGTGTGTTTTGGTTATGCTTGTGCGTTTGCCGCATTGGCGGATGAGTTGGGCTATACTCCGTATCTGATTGACGCCAATTTGCACAGCCGCCATTGCTTTGTGAGAATAGATAAGAAATATTATGATAAACTCACGAATTCTTTCGGCGCGAAAAAGTATCCCCGGAAACATAAGATTCTCGGAATTACGAAATTTTAAGATAAAGCAGAACGAGGAACAAGGAGAAAAGAAGCTATGAAAAAGAAAAAAGTACTGGTATTTCTGGCAGCTCTGACAGTATCGTCTGCCCTGGGTCTTTCGGGCTGTGGCGGAGGACAGTCTGCAGATAAGACGTCTTCCGCGGGCGGGATGCAGTCCGCGGATGTGCAGGAAAGCGGAGACATTTCCGGCACGGGAGAAAAGGTCTCACGGCCGGAGGAGAGCGCAGCATCTACGGAGGAAGAATTGTCTCAGCCGGAAGGGGAAGAGGTTTCCGCGATGGCGTCTCAGCCGGAAGTGCCTGCGGAAAATTCAGAGACAGCGGCGGATTCTTCCGCAAGCGAAGAGGCGGAAGCGGCCCCGGACGGAGTATCGGAGGTTTCGGAGACGTCGGTGATGTACACAACCGTCAATCTGGTGCTTCGGGCAGAGGCAGATAAGGATGCGGATAAACTGGAAATCCTTCCGGTCAACACGGAGATCACAGTTCTGGAGGAGGGAGAAGAGTGGTGTCGTGTCGAAAGCAATGGTCAGGAGGGTTATGTATTTGGAAAGTATCTGACCGGGAGTAAGGAAGAGGCGGCGAAGGCAGAGGAAGAGGCGAAAGCCAAAGCTAAAGCCGAGGCCGAGGCAAAAGCAAAGAAGGCGGCCCAGGAGGCAGCGAAGAAGGAGGCGTCCAAATCCTCGTCGAAGCCGTCATCGAAAAAAAGCAGCAGTAAGAAATCAAGCGGTAAAAAGAAGAATGAGAAAAAGGAAGTCAGCCGTGAGAATTTTGACGATTGTGACGGCAGCGGCCATGGATATACGGAGATCCGCTACTCTGACGGCAGTGTGGAGATTATCGAGTATTAGATTGTTGTATAGTAACTGTTCAGCACAGGTCGAAGCACTTCCCACAGGACGCCTTCGGTGTGCTGCTGAGATCGTAAAACATGATTCAAGTGTGCAAAAGTCTCCACTTCGTTCCGATCGGTTCTTAACGAGCGCCACTGGCGCTCAGAACCCCATCGGCGAAGCCGATTTTTAATGGTTTTTTGCATGTAACTGTGAAGGTACTGAACAGTTACCAGATAATAAGTATATATCAGAAGGAGGAATAATGAGGCGGAATAAATGGACGGGAGTGCTGTTGCTTATCTGTATTCTGTGGATAGTGGGATCCGGGGCCGGTGCTGTAACTGTAGCAGAGGCTGCATCCGGAAAGAGAACAACGGGAGGAAACAGTGTACGCAGGGAAGTCCCGAAAAAAAAGAAAGCTGTCTGGGTGACAAAAAATCAAAAGGTTTATTATTATAATGAGCAGGGAAAAAAACAGACAGGGGTTGCGGAGATTAAAGGAAGAAAATATTATTTTGACAAAAAAGGCGTCCAGCATACCGGGTGGCAGAAAATAAAAGGAGATTACTATTTTTTCACCATTGCTAATGGTAAAAAAGGAAGCATGGTGGCAGGCAAAAAGGTAAACGGCGTATCTCTGGGCAAGGATGGTAAGGCGAGGCTGACGAAAAACAGCAGGTCAAAGGTCAGTGTAATGATTAAAGCGAACAGAATTATGGAGAAATGCACGAAACCTGCGATGAAAAAATCGACAAAGTTGAAACGTTGTTTTACGTATTCAAAAAGAAAATTTTCTTACCATACTTCACCGAAATACGGAAGAAGGAGCGGATGGAAGAATCACTGGGAGAGAAAATATGCTCTGGAAATGTTTGACGGAGGGGGAGGCGACTGTTACGCTTACGGAGCAGCTTTTGCCTTTCTGGCTAACGCCTGCGGCTATACGGATGCATGCGTTGTTTCCAGCGGCGGTCATGGATGGGCGGAAGTGAGCGGTAAGGTTTACGACCCGTCCTGGTCAAAGGTGGACAGGCGTCACAATTATTGCGGGATGCCCTATTCGTTAAGCGGCAGAGGGGGAAGGCCCCGGTACAGGTGGAACAGGCGATATGTTGTGAAGATCTGAATATATTGGCTGTACGGAACAGAAAGGAATGTTATATGGAGGAAACAAACAGTCTGACCATTGGCTGTCATCTGTCTTCATCGAAAGGGTTTTACCATATGGGAAAGGAGGCCGTGTCCATCGGGGCCAATACTTTCCAGTTTTTTACCCGTAATCCCCGGGGCAGCCGGGCGAAAGCCATCGATCCGGGGGATGTGGAACGTTATCATTCATTTGCGGCGGAGCATGGGATCCAAAGGATCCTGGCCCATGCGCCGTATACTTTAAATGCCTGTTCCAAAGATCCCCATGTGCGGGAGTTTGCCCTGGAGACCATGGCGGATGATCTTGTTCGAATGGAGCATGTGCCGGGAAACTGCTATAATTTCCATCCCGGCAGCCATGTGGGCCAGGGCAGTGAGGAAGGTATCCGGTTGATTGCCGAGACTCTGAATGCGATCTTAAGGCCGGAGCAGCACACCACGGTGCTGCTGGAAACCATGGCGGGAAAAGGCTCCGAGGTGGGCAGGAGTTTCGGGGAGATCCGGCAGATCATAGACCGGGTGGAGCTTTCCGATCATGTGGGAGTCTGCCTGGATACCTGCCATGTGTATGATGCAGGCTATGATATCGTCGGTGATTTGGACGGCGTGCTGGAGGGGTTTGACCGTACCATCGGCCTGGACAGGCTCAGGGCGGTGCATGTAAATGACAGCAAGAATCCTTTCGCCAGCCACAAGGACCGTCATGAGAAGATCGGGGAGGGAAGCATCGGCCTGGAAACTTTTGTAAAAATCATCAATCACCCGGCATTAGAGGGGTTGCCTTTTTACCTGGAGACACCCAATGAGCTGCCGGGTTATCGGGCAGAGATCGCACTGCTGCGGGAAAAGTACAACCTCATAAAAAAAGTATATGTACAAACCGAACGAAATCCGATACAATAATGATATAGCGGCGGATTCGCAAAAACAGCAGGAGGAAAAGCAGATATGTTAGAAGAATTGAAACAGGCAGTCTATGAGGCCAACATGGAGCTTCCGAAACGGAAACTGATCACCTATACCTGGGGGAATGTCAGCGGCAGGGATTTCGAGAGTGGTTATTTTGTGATCAAACCCAGCGGAGTGGATTATGATAAGCTGACTCCCGATGATATGGTGGTCATGGATCTGGAGGG
>DPJQ01000195.1:8228-8396 GCA_003542935.1 Lachnospiraceae bacterium
TATGGTGGTCATGGATCTGGAGGGCAACCGCATCGAAGGAAAGTACAAACCCTCTTCCGATACGCCGACACATATCGAACTGTACAGGAAATATCCGGAGATTGGTGGTATCGTGCATACCCACTCACCCCAGGCCACGGCGTGGGCCCAGGCAGGGCGCAGCATTCC
>DPJQ01000195.1:8694-9104 GCA_003542935.1 Lachnospiraceae bacterium
GGCCCAGGCAGGGCGCAGCATTCCACTCTATGGAACCACCCATGCGGACTATTTCTTTGGCCCGATTCCCTGTGCCAGGAGCCTGACGGAAGAAGAGATCGGCGGCGCCTATGAAGCCAACACAGGGAAGGTGATCATTGAGACTTTCACAAAGGAAGACAGGAATCCGATGTATACGCCGGGGGTCCTGTGCTGCAACCATGGCGTGTTTACCTGGGGCAAAGATGCCGCGGAAGCCGTGCACAATGCCGTGGTGGTGGAGGAGGTGGCCAGGATGGCGACCCTCACCGAGCTGATCAACCCGCAGGTAAAACCGGCGCCGGACTGTATCAGGGACAAGCATTTTTACCGCAAGCATGGCGAAAACGCCTATTATGGACAGTAGGAGACAGCAAGGGCCGGTTCCCGAT
>DPJQ01000195.1:9413-16977 GCA_003542935.1 Lachnospiraceae bacterium
GGTTCCCGATGAGGGAACCGGCTTTCGCTTCACAGGCCAAGATGCTCCCTCCTGTGCTTCTACACGGCGGGGGATCCCGTCTGTCCTGCGGGTGTCCTGTCTCTTTTTCAACATTATATCAGCTCCGCTGCGCCAGACAGGGAAAAGAAGATGAGCAGATATAGCCGTGTGTCTGCGTCTTCCAGATCAAAACCGGTCAGATCATTGATGCGGGAAAGGCGCTGGAGTAAAGTGCTTCTTTGAATATACATACTGCGGCAGGTGCTGCTCTGGCTGCAGTTGTTTTCTACAAAAGTTTTTAATGTTTTTGTGTATTCCAGATAATTTTTCCGATCATAGCCAATCAGCTTTAAAAGCCCGGGATGGCACAGGGTTCGAAGTGTCATATCTCCCGGTGCATATTCCAGAAGGTAGGGCAGCAGATAATCTTCATAACGGAATACCCAGTTGGTAGAGTTTGATTTCCTGCCATAGGAAAGTGCCATATGTGCCTGCTGGTAGTAACAGGGTAGTTCCTGAAAATCTTCAAACCGGTAACTCAAAGATAGGAGGCTTTCGTGTCTGTTTACTTAACGACAGCCCATGGAGGTGGTCAAGGCACCTGCTTATTTTGCCGCTTTCTCTGCATACGCTGTGTCCACCAGGTCACCGTAGGGCACACGGGAGGAGAGTTCCCCGGCGCTCTCCAGGATATCCTGCAGCAGGGTAAAGCTGTCTTCCGAAAAAATCAGATCTTTTTTCCAGGTATCCTGATCATAGTAGCGCTTGATGATCGTAGTCAGCGTGTCGGCATCGGTGTCCTCAAACTGGGGCGCGATCACTGCTGCGATCTCCTCCGGCGTGTGGGCGGCGACATAGTCCATACCTTTTTGCAGGGCATTGGTGAAGCTCTGAATCACCTCCGGATGATCCTTCATATAGCTGGTCTTTGCGCTGAAGGAGGTGTAGGGCACATATCCGGAATCTACGCCAAGGGAGGCCACCACATGACCGGCGCCCTCTTTTTCCAGGGCAGTGGCGGAGGGTTCAAACTCTACCGAGTGACAGGAGTTCCTGCACCCATTTGTGCATGCTGTTTGGCCCCTCTGTATAGCTGTAGCTGCGTTGTGTGTCCTGTGCTTTTTTTCTATCAGGAAAAGCTCTTTAATTTATGGGTATCCTTATCTATGGTGATTTCCCGTATCATTCTTTTCCAAAACGCATTTTTATGTCTGCTGTCCAGCAGCAGGTATAGTTCCCGCCAATCCCCGAAAAACTCCTGGCCGGCCGGTGCGGCGCAGGTATCGGTCTTTTTGGCAGCCGCAGTCTCTTCCTTTTTAAGTTCTCTTTCCAAATGGCGGTACTGGCTCTCGTAGTATTCCTCTGTGATACGATTTTTTTGATACATGATATTCAGCCGGTGCATTTCACCGCGCAGCGTGGGTGTTTTGTCGGAACGAACATCCCGTCGTCCTTGAAAAACGGCTCGGATCATAAAGGGTGGGACATCCAGATGTTGGAGCATGAACGATTCCACAACGGTTTCACTGAGGCAGGGACCGGGATGCGAGGCGTATTTCCGGCTGCACCGGTAACGTTTGTAAATGCTGACGCTACCGTCTTTGAGGGACTGTTTTTTCCTGAAACCGGTCAGGACGGCACCGCACACGGGGCAGCGGATCAGGCCGGAGAAGATGTAGGGCTCGCCGGTGCGGGGATAGGTTCGGGTGTCTGAGGTATGCCGGAGGGTCTGCAGCTGCTCCGGGGAGATGTAGGCAGGGAAATAGTCCCGGCGGCCCCGGTATATTCCTGCGTATTGTTCCGAGGAAAGAACGCGCAGGATCTGGTGGCTGGTGGGCCTTTTTGGATGATTCTCATATGTGTCCAGGATATGGTATACGGTTTGCCGTTTGGAAAAGCAGGTAAAATAGGAGCGGAAGATGTCCTCCACAATGCTCCGGGTTTCAGGATCTTTCTGCAGTTTTTTGTCCACGGTCACATAGCCGTAGGGGGCGGCCCCGGTGATGTGTTCGCCGCAGCGGAATTTGTGGTCAAATACTACTTTGATCCGCTCACTGGTGCGGTCGCATTCGTTCTGGGCCACGGCCAGCATAATGTTGATCTTTAACTGGCCGTCGGCGGTGGAAGTATCGTAATCCTCGTAAATGGTTTTCCAGTTGCAGTGGTGCGCTTCAAGGATCGCCTGGGTGTTGTGGTAGTCCCGGACATTCCGGAACCAGCGATCCAGCTTTGTCACCAGGATCAGGTCGATCCGATCCTGTTTGACCAGTTCCATAAGCTGCAGGAAACCCTTTCGGTTCTGCAGCTTTTTTCTGGCGGTGATTCCTTCGTCTGCGAAGAAACCGGCCACCTCATAGCCATGTTCCCTGGCATAGCGGTACAGGTCTTCCTTCTGGGTTGTCACGGACAGGCCAAACTGAGCCTGCAGCTCCGTCGATACCCGGTCATAGAGTCCGCATTTGATCTTCATAGGGTCATCCTCCTGCCGTATTGTATTACAGGAAAGGGAGAAAAATGTGCCTGCAGGATTGTCCGTCGGGGCAGAAAGGCATTTGGGACAATTCATCGCGCATAACATGTATGGACGGAAACAGGAAACAAGCGGATATGGATGTAAAAAAGCTGACGGCTGTTTTGGCGGAATTACTGGAGGATCAGGAGGGGGTGGCGGTCGAATATCAGATAGAGGAGCCTGACGGATGGCATCCAGATTCCGGGGGGAAGGCTTGTGAAAGCAGTGTAAATTCGGTTGAGGGCTGAGCGGTAATTCGGAATGCCGCCCCGAATCGTTACAAACGGTTGTCGATGGTCCGCAGGCATGATACAATCTCACAGAGAGGCCGTTCCGTCTGCCGGGGCAGTTTATAGAGAAGAGCTGCTGTCCGGGCTCTTTATACAGAGAAATCGTCTGGAATGCCTGAATATTTGTCATGGAGGAAAATACTTTGGAGAAAAAAGCTGTATCCGGTGATTTAAAACAGATTCCCGGCGTAGGGGCCAATATGGAGCGGCATCTTCATAACATCGGGATCCACTGCGTGGCGGATCTGAAAGGGAAAGACCCGGAAGAACTGTACCGGATGGATTGCCTGAAAAAGGGTTTTCAGGATGATAAATGCGTCCTGTATGTGCTTCGTTGCGCCGTATATTATGCAGAGAACGAGCAGCATGACCCCGAGAAGCTGAAATGGTGGTACTGGAAGGACAGGGAGTGATTTAGGTATGGATCTAAAGATTGCTTTGCTTCAATTACTTCCCGACGGAAGCCTGGATGAGCAGCAGGATAAGGGAAAGACTGCCTGCATAAAGGCAAAGGAGATGGGAGCTGATATTGCACTGTTTCCGGAAATGTGGAGCGACGGATATGCTCTGCCCCGGAATGAAGAGACGCTTAATGAGCTGGCGATCCTGTCGGACAGCGGGTTTGTCTGCTTTTTCGGTGCCCTTGCCAGAGAGCTGCAAATGGCGATTGGGATCACTTTTCTGGAAAAGAATGATCCCAAACCGCTTAATTCTATTGTTCTGTTTGACAGGAATGGAGATGGTTGCTGTCGCTACCTGCAATTATCCCAAAGGACAGCCTGACTGCAACGGACATTCCGCAGTCTTTGACGGCGTGGCCTGGCTGCCTGATGAACCGGGAGCACGGGATATGTGTATCCTTGAGGCGCCGGAAGAGGAAGGGATCTATCTTGCGGAAATAGATATGGATATGCTTCGGGAATACAGAGCGCATGAGGTGATGGGGAATAAGTTCCGTCGCCCGGAGGCCTACAAATCGCTGACATAATGTATCGGGGGGCGAGTTTAAATGACCTTTTGCAGGTATTCTTTTTCTTGACTTTTTTCAAATCCATGTGATAAAATGGCAGACGCCAATAAAATAGAAAACATACATGACGACACAGGTAGTGCTCTGCACGTAAAGCTGATTACGGAACATGGGATTGATTCCGGATCAGGCGTATGACGCGGAGCCTGCCTGTGTTTTTTGTATGCATCAAGGAGGAAAAAGTTATGCCGAGAAATCAATTTCAGAGAATGGTATTTGCCTTTCTGACCGTCCTGGTGACGGTTCATGCCTATGTGTTTTACAGCCTGTATGTGGTCAATGGCACCACGCTGATGCAGGTGACAGGGGCCGATTCTGTCATCCATGCGCTGAATGCCCAGGGCGGCGTTTACATGTTCGGCAGGATGCTGCCGGTCTGGGCGATCATCCTGATCGAGTTTGTATTTGCCTATGGGCTGGAGTGCGTCATGGGGAGTCCCTGTTCCTTTAAGCTGGCCTGCAAAAACTTTGAGCCGGGCAAGACCCATCCGGTTATTTTCGAAACAGCCATTATCTGTACGACGGTGGGGCTGATGTGTCCGGCTATGAGCTTTTTAGCCGCGTGGTTTTATTATCCATACTATGCCGGGTTTAATTTATTTACACTGCTGGCCAACTGGCTGAAGCTGGTATGTCTCAACTTTCCCTTTGCATTTTTTAGCCAGCTCTTTTTTATCCAGCCCCTGATCCGGACTGTGTTCAAGCTGCTGTTTCGTAAGGATATAGAGATGGCTGTCCAGGGGAGCAGTAATCTGCAGCACTCTACCGTATAGTCGCCCTGGCCGCCGGAAAAGGCGGCAGCGGTGGAGCCGAAGTCGATGCTTTGGTTGATGTCAATTTCAGACGGGTCGATGCCGTTTTGTTTCAGGATGTATTCGAAAACCATCTCCGGCATACCGCCCTTGCGGCCGCCCAGTACGTTTTTGCCGACCAGGTCGGACCACTGGAAATTGTCGGCGGGCTGGCGGGATACGAGGAAATTGCCGGCCCGTTGGGTCAGCTGGGCGAAATTGACCACCGGGTCATCGGTGTTTTCCAGATAGGTATAGACGGTGGATTCAGCTCCCATAAAGCCGATATCGGCCTCGCCGGAGAGAAGGGCCGTCATGGTTTTGTCGGCTCCGAAACCGGTGATCAGGGTGAGGTCGATGCCTTCTTCGGCGAAGTAGCCTTCCTCAATGGCCACATACATCGGCGCATAGAATATGGAGTGGGCCACCTCGTTGAGTGTGACGGATACAGGGCCGTCGGATTTTTTCTTTCCGCAGCCGTACAGCATGGTCATAAGCAGGGCCATGACCAGAAAAAGAGTAAATATTTTCTTCTTCATACGTTATACTCCGAACAGATTTCACATTTACAGTATGAAATCCGTCGCCGGATTGTGCGTATATGAATAGTTGAATTTTACATGTAGCAGTCCGATTTATCCGGTCTGTTTCTATTTTTCTTTGGATGTCGAGTAGAGATACCCCTTGTGGTGTATGTCTATTTGACCTCTTTGGCTTTCGGCAGGGTGCAGCCGATAAAAAAAACTTGCAATGCCATACGTCTTTGGTATAATAATACTGGTTTTGCCGGAAATTTTCGGAAAATATTTCGTGGGAGGAGAGAAAAAAGATGGAAGACAAGAAGAAAAAACCGATCAGGGGAATCCGGATCCAGACCATCAATGTGGCAATGATCATTGTGTCGTGTATCCTGTATGTCCTGTTGATCTATACGACTGTTCGCGTATCCATGCGATATGATGATATGATTGCGGCTACCGATAACTATATAAAAAGCCAGGAAAATGCAGCCATCGTTTCCGATGCTTCCGATTATCTCACGGAGCAGGTAAGGCTTTATGTGGTGGACGGGAATATCCGGCATGTGGAAGATTATTTTACTGAGGTGAATGTTACCCGGCGCAGAGAAACGGCCCTGGAGCAGCTGCCGGCGGATATTGCCAGTGAAAAGGACAGGGATTACCTGCAGACGGCGCTGGATAATTCCAACAGCCTCATGGAGAGGGAAATCCATGCCATGCGGATCGCAGCCGCGGCCTGGGGAGCGGATCTGGAAGAATTGCCTGTGGAGGTACAGGCGGAGGAGCTGACCGAAGAAGAGCAGGGCCTGGATCAGGGAGCTTTGCTTGCCAGGGCCCGGGATCTGGTTTTTGACGAAGGTTATCAGGAAGCCAAAAAGCAGATCATGGATAATATTTCTGAGTTTATCGCTGCCGTGGTGGACGGGACGAAGGGAAGGCAGCAGAGCAGCGTGAAGGTTCTCCGCTCTACCATGTTACGTCAGGAGATATGTATCAGCATTCTTTTTATAATGAATGTCCTGACCTTTGCCATGATCATTCTGCTGATTGTAAAACCGCTGCAAATCTATATCAATTGTATCAAGGAAGAAAAGCGGCTTGAGATCATGGGATCATACGAATTCCAGTATCTGGCCCTGACCTACAATGATGTCTATGAGGTCAATGCAGCCAATGAGGTTCTGCTGCGGCATCAGGCGGAGCATGACGCGCTGACCGGGATCATGAACCGGGGGGCTTTTGACCAGTTGAAAGAACTTCTGAAAATGCGCCCTGCGCCTCTGGCCCTGGCGATCGTTGATGTGGATAAATTTAAAGACGTAAATGACGGTTATGGCCATGAGATGGGCGACAGGGTGCTCAAGAAGGTGGCGGAGCTTCTGAAATCATGTTTCCGTGCCTCGGACTATCCGGCCAGGATTGGCGGCGACGAATTCGCGGCGATCCTGATGGATATCACGGAAGATCAGAAGGATGCGTTGGCAGAAAAGATCGCGGAGCTCAATCGGCTTTTGCAGAATCCGGAGGATGATCTGCCGAAGGTATCCCTGAGCGTGGGCATTGCGTTTTCGGCCAGCGGTTTTACGGACGATCTGTATAAGAATGCGGACAGCGCCCTCTATGAAGTGAAAGAGAACGGAAGATGCGGCTGCCGGTTCTATGAGGGATAAAAAGGTGTGCCTGAAAAATTTTCAGGCACACCTTTGTGGCTTTCAATATGTAAAGCCCCTGGGAACGGTACGATTATTTCTGCTTTTGTTCAAATTCCTGAAAACGGAAAAATTTTTCCACCGGGATATCAAGTGTATCGGCAATATCAAATAATGTACCCATGGAGATAGAGGTCGGCACATTGGGCGCTTCAATATTGCTCATATGTGTGCGGCTGATGGAAACGGCATCGGCCAGTTCCTGCTGCGTCATACCGCGGGATTTGCGGTAGTAGGCAATGATCATACCCAACAACCGTAGTCGATTGCTTTTTTTGTAATCCATAAGTATACTCCCTTCACTCTTTGGTGCTTCATCAGTCTTTCAGTATAGTCTATCAACGAGTCAACGGTTTAAAAACTATGCCAAGTCGTGCAACTGCAAAGGGGCAACTTGCCAGAATGTTTTTCAAGGAAAATTATGGCCGGATGCGGCTCAGTACACTGTTGTGGTATTGGCCGGAGTAAGTGACATCTTCGCCGAACCAGCCCGGAGGCGTGAAAGAATTTGCTTCGTCTATCGACGGAAATTCCACCTCGGCGATGATCAGTCCCTCATAAGGGCTGTTAAAAACATCCAGTTCCACAGTGAGATTTCCGTCAAGAGGAATCAGATAACGGGTCTTTGACAGGGTAATGCCGTCAGCCTTGGGCTTCAGATGCAGATAAGCCTCTTTTGTCAGGGGGAGGTTGTATTCTTCCCGTGCCATC
>DPJQ01000195.1:17251-17544 GCA_003542935.1 Lachnospiraceae bacterium
GGTTGTATTCTTCCCGTGCCATCATCCCCGAAGATTTGTAGGTCAGGATATATTGATCGTCCTGACGGCGTATGCGTACCACGGGGTCTACACACAGATAAGCCTGCTCGATCTTATGGAAGGGATAGCTGCCGAGATCTTCCGGAAGCTGCCGGATCTTAAATTTTCTTTCGATTTCCATGATTTTCTCCTCAGCCTGCAGACAGGCGCATTTCTTTTTTACCCAGTATGCAGAAAAAATAAAAAATATTCAAGGTTTTTCCACAAAATATTGTGCAAAGACAAAAAAAGAT
>DPJQ01000040.1:0-374 GCA_003542935.1 Lachnospiraceae bacterium
GGGTGGTATTCGTGGTGGAGTGCGGAAAGAGCCGGGAGGCCGGTGCCCTGGAGCAGCTGCGAACGGTCCTTCAAGGGAAAAAAGGAGATTTCGTCACCGCAGTGGATGAAAACAGTATGATCGTGGTGCGGGAGCTGGAGGAGCAGGAGACGCCGCAGGACATCCAGCGCACGGCCCAGATGATCCTGGATTACGTCTGCCGTGACGAAAACGACGGTGTGCGTGTCGCCTACGGCACCATCGTCAAGGAACTGCAGGAGGTGTCCCGTTCCTACAAAGAGGCCAGGCTGGCCCTGGATATCGGGCGGATCTTTCTGGATGACAGGCGGGTCATGGCCTACAGCTCGCTGGGGATCGGCCGTCTGATCTATCAG
>DPJQ01000040.1:682-5065 GCA_003542935.1 Lachnospiraceae bacterium
ATCGGCCGTCTGATCTATCAGCTGCCCATACCGCTGTGCAAGATGTTTATCCGGGAGGTATTCGGCGAGCATACGCCGGAGGATCTGGACGAGGAGACGCTGCTCACCATCAACAAATTTTTCGAGTACAATCTGAACGTGTCTGAGACGTCCCGCCAGCTTTTCATCCACCGCAATACGCTGGTATACCGCCTTGACAAGCTGCAGAAAACCACGGGCCTGGATCTGCGGGTTTTTGAGGATGCGATCACATTCAAGATCGCCCTGATGGTGGTCAAATATATGAAATATATGGAGACGATCGAGTATTAAGACAGTCCCAGGGGAGTGTGACGGCTGTCTAAAAGGAGGAATTATATGATAGAGATGGATGGAGTGAGTAAGTCATATGCGAAGGGCCAGCCGGCCATCAACAATATGTCTTTACATATTAATAAAGGGGAGTTTGTATTTATCGTGGGAAACAGCGGTTCCGGCAAGTCCACGCTGATCAAGCTGCTTTTGAAGGAGCTTGAGCCGACGGCGGGGAACATCCGGGTCAACGGTTTTTATCTGAATAAACTGCGCCGTGGAAAAATTCCGAAATTTCGCCGGGGCGTGGGTGTGGTGTTCCAGGATTTCCGTCTGCTGAAGGACAGGAACGTCTATGAGAACGTGGCCTTTGCCCAGCGTGTCATCGAGCGGCCCAACCGGGTGATCAAAAAACGGGTGCCGGAGATGCTGACACTGGTAGGGCTGGCGGAGAAATACCGCTCCTTCCCCAGGGAGCTGTCAGGAGGCGAGCAGCAGCGTGTGGCCCTGGCCCGGGCTCTGGTGAACCGCCCCAATATTCTGCTGGCGGACGAGCCCACCGGTAATCTGGATCCGAAGAATTCTTTTGAGATCATGAAGCTTTTGGAAGAGATCAATGAGAGGGGTACCACGGTACTGGTGGTGACCCACAACCGGGAGATCGTCAATGCCATGAAAAAACGAGTGATCACACTGCGCAAAGGTGTGATCATCAGCGATGAGCAGGAGGGTGGTTACGTTGAGAATTAGTACGATTTTTTATATATTTAAGCAGGGCTTTAAAAACATCTGGCATAATCTGATGTTTTCTATCGCCTCCATTGCCACCATGGGCGCCTGTATCTTCCTGTTTGGCCTGTTTTTTTCGATTTTGGTAAATTTTCAGTACATTGTGCGCAATGCCGAGACCAATGTGACGATCACGGTGCTGTTTGACGAGGGGCTGGACCAGGGGCGTATCAATGAGATCGGCGAGCTGATCAATGCCCGGGACGAGGTGGTGAAGGTGGAATATAAGTCCGCCATGGCGGCCTGGGAAGAATTCCGGGTGGACTATTTCGAGGGTGATGAGAAAGCGGCCCGGGGTTTCGGCAGTGACAACCCCCTGGCGAAATCCTCCAGCTACGAGGTGTATGTAGATACGATTGAATCCCAGAATGGGCTGGTGTCCTATGTGGAAGGGCTGCAGGGTGTCCGTACTGTCAACCGGTCGGAGGCGGCCATGAAGACTTTGAGTACCTTTAACCGGCTGTTGGGCTATGTCTCGGCGGCGATTATTCTGATTTTGCTGGCTGTATCGGTATTTTTGATCAGCAATACGGTTTCGGTGGGTATCTCGGTGCGCCGGGAAGAGATTGCCATCATGAAGCTGATCGGTGCCACAAACTTTTTCGTCCGGGCGCCGTTTTTGGTGGAAGGTATCATGATCGGTCTGGTGGGGTCTGCGGCGCCGTTGGCCGTGGTGTATGTGCTGTACGGCAAGGTAGTCAGCTATGTGCTGACCCGGTTCCATATTCTGCAGAACATCGTGCAGTTTCTGGATGTGGATCAGGTGTTTGGCGTGTTGCTGCCCATCGGATTGATTTTGGGTATGGGCATCGGTTTTGTAGGCAGTATGATGACGATCCGCAAGCATTTAAAGGTGTAAGAAAGGTTTACGGTTCATATAGTATATAGACAGGTAGCTGTCAAGGTACTGAACAGTTATACTGGTGAAAAGGCAGGTGGGAGCGGCTCATCTGCTTTTTTAGCCATGGCGGGAAAGGGGCCGGATATGCGGGAGAGAAGAAAGGATTTTTGGTGGGGGGCTCTGGTGGGCGCCCTGGCGGTGATGGCTGTGCTTCTGGGTGTGCGCCTGTCTTCGGCGCTGGGCGGGGGGACAGGGCCGGAGAGCCGGGCTACCCGGAATAAGATCCATGCGGTGAATGCGCTGATACGGAGCCATTATCTGAATGAACGGGACGATCAGGCATTGTCGGATGAGATGCTGCGGGGCCTGGTGGCCGGACTGGATGATGACTATGCAGCTTACTATACGGCCAGTGAGTACGAGGAGATTCAGAATGCCAATAACGGTGAGTACGATGGTATCGGCCTGGTGATGCAGAAAAACGGCGACACGGGTGAAGTGACAATCGTGGATTGCTATGAGGGCACGCCGGCCCGGGAGGCCGGGATAGAGGCCGGGGATATCCTGGTCTCGGCCGACGGTCTGCAGGCGGTGGATGTGGAACTGGATGTGCTGGCGGCGGCGATCAAGGGCAGTGAGGGAAATACCGTGCATCTGGTACTGATGCGGGACGGTGAGACCTACGAGAAGGATGTGGAAAAAGCGCGGATAGAGGTGCATATGGTGGAGAGCCGGATGATGGAAGACCAGATTGGCTATATCCGAATATCCCAGTTTACCGCCCATGTGGCGGAGGATTTTTCCAAGGCCTATGAATCTATGCTGGAGGAGGGCATGGAAGGGCTGGTCGTTGATCTGCGCAGCAATCCCGGCGGTCTGATGGACAGTGTAGTGGATACGCTGAATGTATTTATGCCCGAGGGTTTGCTGGTCTATACGGAAGACCGGGCCGGAGAAAGGACGGAATACAGCAGCAAAGGAGAATCCCCCATAGAAATTCCCCTGACGGTGCTGGTCAACGGAAACAGCGCCAGCGCCTCGGAGATCTTTGCCGGGGCGGTGAAAGATTTCGGTGTGGGGACGCTGGTGGGTACGGTGACTTTTGGCAAGGGCATCGTGCAGAAGACCTATACCATGGCGGACGGCAGTGCCGTGAAGATGACCACGGCCTATTATTATACACCGAAGGGTGAGTGCATCCACGGAAAGGGTATACAGCCCGATGTGGAGGTGAAACCGGATCCGGACAGCGGAGAGGATGTGCAGCTTCAGAGAGCGGTGGAAATCTGCCGGAAGGAATAAATATAAAAGTTATAGCAGGTGTCGGTTAGGCAATGTGCATAAACCGGCACCTCTATTTTTGACATAAAATGAATTAATTTAATTTGACTATTGGTTAAAAGTAAATTAAAATCAAATTAAAGTTAAAAACGGAGGTAAACGCTATGGCAATCGGATATGACGGAGCCCAAAGGCTCTTTAAACTGGATACAGAGGAAACCACTTATATGATCGCTCTCTCGCCGGAGGGTTATGTAGGGCATGTGTACTACGGTGAGCGGCTTTACGGGGCGGGAGATACCCGGCTTCTGCGCATGGAGGAGGCGCCCTGCACGCCGTCTGTGAATGAGGGCGAGAAGGCCTCTTTTATGGACTTTTTCCCTATGGAATATCCCACGGGCGGGGTCAGTGACTACCGGGAGAGCTGCCTTGAAGTACGGGGCGCTTCCGGCGGCCCGGGATGTGAGCTGCTCTATATGGGTCATGAGATATATAAGGGGAAGAAAAGGCTTGCGGGCCTTCCGGCTTCTTTCGGGACAGAGGAAGAGGCGGAGACCCTGGAAATACGCTGCGGGGATGCGGTGCTGGGGCTGGAGGTGGTTCTCGGCTATTCCGTATTTGAGAAAGAAAACATCATTGCCCGCAGCGTGCGGGTGGAGAACAGGGGCGGTGAAACTCTGCGGCTGGAAAAAGTCTATTCGGCCTGCATCGATATGGATAACGAGGACTATGAGATGCTGACGCTCTGTGGTTCCTGGGCCAGGGAACGGCATATCCAGACCCGCCCCCTGGCCTATGGCAAACAATCGGTGGCCTCCGCCAAGGGGGAATCCAGCCACCAGCAGCACCCGTTTATGGCCCTCATAAGTCCCGGCTGTACTCAGGAGCACGGCGAGGTGTACGCCATGCATTTTGTTTATTCCGGCAATTTCCTGGCCCAGGCGGAGCTGACCCAGTTTGATGCAGTCCGGATGGTCCTAGGGATTTCGCCGGAGGGATTTTGCTGGGTGCTGCGTCCCGGCGAGACTTTCCAGGCGCCGGAGGTGGTCCTGACATATTCCGGGAAGGGGCTGGGGCAGATGACCCGCAGTTACCACGATTTTTATCGCAGCCATCTGATCCGCAGTTCCTACAGAGATAAAAAACGCCCGATCCTGATCAATAACTGGGAGGCTACATAT
>DPJQ01000101.1 GCA_003542935.1 Lachnospiraceae bacterium
CCGCCGGGATTCAATCCCAGACGGTTCAATACTTTTTTCAGAAAAACGATGGATATATTTTCCTTGACCGTGAATTTCAAGAACAGGCTCTGGGATTTTCTTCCCTCCGGGATCAGGGCCATTTTATTTTGTATGGCCTCCCCGGTGTCCGCCATCTTTACCTCGCGCCCATGAATGCGGATCGTGCCTCCGTCCCGCTTATCCGCCCCAAAGAGGGCCTGTAAAACCTCGCTTCTTCCGGAACCGACCAGACCGGCCAGCCCCAGCAATTCTCCTTCATAGAGACGGAAACTGACATCCTTGACCTTATTTCCCACCCGGAGATGTTCCACTTCCAGAACCACCTTTTTCCCCTCATAGTCCTCCATATACCGGTCGCGGACGAATCCTCCGGAGAGTTTGCGCCCCACCATCAGGGTTATCATATCTTCAATTCTGGTCTGGGCGGTATCCAGTATCTGGATCAGCTTCCCGTCCCGGAATACCGCAATGCGGTCGCTGATCTCCAGCACCTCATCCAGCTTGTGGGAAATGTACAGCATCGTAATACCCTTTTTCCGGAGATCACGCATGATCTGGAGAAGGATCCGGGCCTCCCGGGGCGTAAGTGAGGAGGTCGGTTCATCCAGGATCAGAAGTTTTGCTTCCAGAGACAGCGCCTTGGCGATCTCCACCTGTTGCTGTTGAGAGACATTGATATCCCGCACCAATGTCCTGGGGTCCAGCTTTTCCAGACCCACCTCCTGCAGAAGAAGCCTGGTGTCCTGATACAGTTTTGCCTTATCCAGCATGCCTGTTTTCGTCTTCGGAATCCGCCCCATGAAAATATTCTCCGCCACGCTCAGCGCGTTGAACAGGGACAATTCCTGATGGATCATCGCGATGCCCAGCTCCTTGGCCATAATGGGATTAAAGTTCTGCAGTAACTGGCCGTCAAAGACCAGTTTTCCCTCCGTGGCCTCGTAGGCTCCCGACAGGATATTCATCAGCGTAGATTTGCCCGCTCCGTTCTCTCCCACGACCGCCAGGATCTCACCTTCCCGCACTTCCATAGAGACATCATCCAATGCCACGACGCCCGGGAACCGCTTGGACACATGGTCGATCGCGTAAATGCATTTCTCCTCCATACCCTATCCTTTCCTGACTGTGATTAGTCCGGAAATGCTTCCGCAATATTGTCCGGCGTATACACATCCATCTTTGTATAAGCTTTTCCGGTCACTGCAGCCTCGCCGCTGATCACCTGGTTGTAGGCCAGCACGATGGGATCACAGCCCTGACCGAAGGGATCCTGGGTCACAGTACCCTTGATCACACCTTTTTTCACATAACCGACGATCTCGTCTGTGGTATCAAAACATACCAGGGAGATCGTATCTTCAAGCCCCAATTCCTCGATGGCTTTTGCCGCACCCTGGGGGCCGCCTGCCGTCACGATCAGTCCGGTCAGATCCGGGTTCGCAGTGATAAAGTCTTTCGCAGCCGTATAAGCCTCGTCGCCGGAGTCATGATTCTCCACGGAGCCCACCACTTCAATGCCGGAATGTCCGCTCAGCTCATCCTCAATACCCTGGCGCCTGAGCTCATGGGCATTTACGTTGTAATAGCCGGTGATGATGCCCACTTTTCCTGAATCTCCCATCAATTCCGCCAGCTTCTGGGCCGCAACACCGCCTGCCGCATAGAGATCCTGGCCGACAAATGCCACACGGGTTGATTCCTTTTCCGTGTCGGAATTAAACGTGTACACCGGTATACCCGCCGCCGTAGCCTTATCGATGGCCGGAACGATCGTGTCTGCCACGCCCACCGTCGTTATGGCGTCATAATCTTTTACAATACAGGTATCGATCGCGTCCGCGAAAGCCTGTCCGTCAAAATCATCAAACTCGATCACATCCACCGTAACATTCTGTCCGGCCAGATATTCCTCTGCCGCAGCAATGCCCTCCACAACCGTATTCCAGAAAGGATTGTTGGATACTGTCAGTGTGGCGATCCGGATCTCTTTTCCGTCTGTATTTTCCAGCGGCTCATAGTTAAATCCGGCAGGTGCCTCCGACGGGGCCGCCGCACTTTCCGCTGCGCTGCTTTCCGGCGCACTACTACTCTCTGCTGCACTGCTCTGCGCCGCACTGCTCGCTGCCTCGGACTCTGCTGCGGAAGCCGGCGCCGTGCTCGCCTCCGCGGCGCTGGAGACGGTGCTCCCCTTTGCGGCTTCCCCTGATGAACTCGAAGCCGATCCGCAGCCTGCCATACTTCCCATCAGAAGCATTCCTGCCATCGCACATGCAAACAATCTCTCTCCACGTTTTTTCATGATTTTTCCTCCTATATTTAGCGCATCATGCGCTTTGATACTAATTTTAAAATTTACCTATTTTCTCCGGTTCACCCTCACACGGTCTATGGTCACGGCAAACAGGATCACCAGGCCGATCACGATGGACTGCCAATATGAAGATACACTGAGCAGCACAAAAGCATTTTTCAGAATACCCATGATGGCCGCACCGATCAGAGCTCCCCAGATCGTCCCCTCGCCGCCGGTCATGGATACACCGCCGATGACCACCGCGGCGATGGTATCGATATCATAGCCCGTTCCCAATGTCGCATCTGCACTGTAAAGATTACCTGCGACGACAATACCGCAGAACGCACAGAGCATGCTCTGGATCACATACACGATACAGGTCATTTTCTTTACCTTGATACCCGACAGAGCCGCCGCCCTGGCATTGTTTCCTATAGCGTAGATAGCTCTTCCCGGCTGTGTGTACTGAGCGAATATCGTGCCGATCACGATCACGGCAAACATTAAGATCACACACATGGGAACCGGCCCTATGTACCCGCTGCCCAGCACCGACAGCGGGGAGTCAAAGGCGATGGGCCGTCCGCTGGTCAGAAGCATCGTGCATCCCGTGATAATCTTCCCTACCGCCAGTGTCACAATGAAAGCCGGAAGGCCCACCCGCGTCACCAGCAGGCCGTTGGATAATCCGATGACCGCTCCCAGCCCCAGGATCAGGATCAATACCAGATACCAGGGCAGGCCCACATTCGTCGTCAGGTAAGCCGCCGACGTCGCACAGAGTCCCACGGCATACCCCACGGAAAGGTCGATCCCTCCGGTAATAATGATGAGCGCCATTCCCACGGAAATGATTCCATAGCGGGAGATCTGACTCAGTACATTAAAAATGTTCTGTACGGATAGAAAAAACGGGCTGGCAAAGCTCATACAGACGATCAGCAGGATCAATCCCGCCAGCACACTGAATTCTGCCCGCGAAGTCATTCTGGCCATGGCGCTGTACTTTCCCGCCTTCTCGGTTCCTTCCTTGTTTTTTTCCATGTAATTCCTCCACTTTTTCATTTCGTGTCCGCACACGATTTTAATTAAATTTTTTCTCTTTACCATAAAACAGGCAAAGAGAAAATGCTAAATATTATATTTTGTTGCGATATAAACATGGGTATTGATCACCGCCTTTGACGGCTTCTGGCCCGACAGCAGATATTTTCCCAAAATATCCACGCCGTTATACCCCTGCTGGTACGGTTCCTGGCAGACTGTAGCAGCAATCGTACCATTCTTCATGTTCTCCTTGATCACACCCGTCAAATCGTATGTAACGATCTGCAGTTTCCTCTCAAGCCCGGCTTCTCTGACCGCGCGGATTCCGCCCTCCACACCGGCAGCGGCAAAACATATACCTGTGAGATTCTCCTTTTCTTTCAACAAACTGCTCACGAGATCATAACATTTCTCGTCGTCATCTTCGTTCTCCAGCACCGCCTCAACGGTTATATTGGGAAAATCCTTTTTGAGTGTCCGCCTGATTCCGCGCAGACGCTGCTCCTGGGCCAGTACCCGCCGGGATCCGATGACGATAGCCACTTTTTCTGTCAGACCGTTACTCATCATGCCTAACAGTTCCCCGCCCACACAGCCGCCGGTAACATAATCACACCCCACATAGGCCATTTTTTTAACGCCTGAAATATCTGTATTTATGGTGACTACCTGTATACCTTTGGCGATCACACCGTTCAGCACTTCGGCAACTTCCGGGGCATTGACCGGTGTCAGCACAATGCCGTTTACGCCCTCTTTGGCAAACTCCTCTATCTTTTCTATCTGGGCCCGGGCGTCGAAGCCCTTGATGCTCTTCACCTCACTTTCCACTCCGAGATGGTTCAGTTCCTGTCTGGCATTGTTGATCCCCTGCAGGACGTCCTCAAAAAACGGATTGCCCTCCGAACACAGCAGAATGCCTATTTTTTTCCGGACATACCGTTTCGACGCCAGAGACCGGGCCGCCATATCAGGTTTATATCCCAGCTCATCGGCAATCTGCCTCACTCTGGCCGCCACTTCCGCTTTCACACCGGGGCGGTGGTTCAACGCCCGGTCGACCGTTCCCCTGGATACCTGAGCCACTTCTGCAATTTGTTTAATAGTTACCGCCATCTTCTCTCCATTTATTTTTTTGAATTTCGTGTGCGCACACGGTTTTCATATTTCAGATAATAGCAGATTATTCATTCATTAGCAAGTGACAAAACTGCTAATATTTCCCGAAATATTTTGTCAGTAGTTACTATATGCCATCCCTCGGCATCACAAATATAGCGAGGCGGTGCGGCCTGTCACAGCCACACTGCCCCGCCATACGGGACTGCCAGGTTTCCGGCAGCCTTTTCTCTCTATAGCCGACTTAATTTTTAAATCGATTCCATGCGCTGCCAAGTCCGTCGATCACCGCCCGGTACGTAGCATATTTCTCCTCGTAGACTTCCTTGTACTCCGGCCTGGGATAAACCGTGTTGGTAATCTTGACCGTCCGGCCGATAGCTTCCTGATAATCCTTATACACGCCCGCGGCGATACCCGCAGCGATACAGGCGCCCTGACAGCCCAGTTCTTTATCCTCTATGGTATCGATCGGAATCTGAAGGGCATCCGCGAAGATCTGCACCCACACCTCGGAGTTTGCCGCGCCGCCGGAGAGGCGGATCGTCCCGGGCACCTCCCGGTTTCTCAGAAGCTTCTTCACATGAGTCAGATGAGAGAATACGATTCCTTCGTACACGGCCCGCAGCATATGTTTCTTGTTATGATAGGCCGTAAGCCCCACAAAAGTACCTTTGGCCAGAGCATCCTCATTGGAACCGTTCAGGAAGGGCAGGAAGATCACATTGCTGTCCCGGGGATCGATAGACTCCACCCAGTCATTGGTAATATCGTAGACAGAACCGCCCTGCTCATCCGCCTCCTCCTTCTCATAATTCATCAGATTACGGATAAACCACTCCATATTTCCGGCGGAGGTGGGACTGCTCTCCTCGATCAGGAAGTAGCCGGGAATACAGAACATGGAGTTCAAGGCCACTGTACCGTTGGTCACAGGAGCTTTGCCGATAAACTCGTTGATGCTCCAGGTTCCCGCCACCATACACATCTGATCCTCATCGCCCAGGCCCGAGGCAATACCGCAGGCATTCACATCGAACATCCCTGCCGCCACCGGGATGCCCTCGGGGAGCAGCGTCTTCTCGCTGGCTTCCTTTGTGATATGGCCGCATACGTCGGCGGCGTAACGAAGGGGCGGCAGTTTATCATAAATATCTGCCAGACCAAACAGCGCCAGATGTTCTCTGTCATATTCCTTCGTATGCAGATTTACCAGATTTGCGCCGGTGAAATCCGAATACTCGGCGTAAGCCTCACCGGTCAGCATATAACGGATATAATCCTTGACCGCAAATATGTATTTCGTCTTCTCCAGCACTTCCGGGTGGTGTTCCTTGAACCAGGCCAGGATGCTGACCGGCTGACAGGCCAGGATCTCCTGGCAGGATTTCTCAAACACTTTCTCTTTCGTGCCGTCGCTGTTCCATCTCGCCACATACTCCCAGGCGCGGGCATCGGTGGACAGGATGCCGTTGTACGTGGGCCTGCCGTCTGCCCCCACCATATACAGCCCTTTGCCATGACCGGAAAAGGACACCCCCGCGATATCCTTCGGGTCTATCCCGCTCTTTTCGATGGACTGGCGGACGGCTTTCGCGTTTACTTCCCACAGCTCGTCCATATCCCGCTCCGTGTAACCCGGCTTCGGCGTGATCGTCACTGTGGGCACACTGGCCTTCGCGATCTGCTGCCCATCCTCGTCAAAGATAGCCGCCTTGGAAAAGGTTCCCCCGTTATCGATCCCCATTAAGTATCTCATATACTTCTCCTCCCGGAATGTTTTTTCTATCCGTCATTATACATGATACCGGAAATGAAAACAAGCGTAATAAACAAGCCGCCGCTTTCTACT
>DPJQ01000140.1:0-370 GCA_003542935.1 Lachnospiraceae bacterium
ATTTCTACGTATTTTTATATGTAATCTCTTAGCTACGTTATCACAAATTTCACCAAGAAGCTCATTCCAATGAATTTTTCTGTAAGATGGTGACTTACAATCGTAGAAAAAAACAAAGCCTAAGTTTTGTTCTCGTATAATTCGATCAATTTTAAAAAGCAATGACGTTTTTCCCGTTTTACGCACACCAAAAACGCCTTTATTTTCGCATCTTTTGATTGCATCAATATATCTAGATACAATTTGCTGACGTCCAAAGAAAGAAGCTTCATCTCTTAAAGGCAATGTATAACCAAATAAATCCACATCAAAAAAATTGCACTTAAGTTGATTCCTTATATACCAGGAATCATTCTTATTCTTTTTAAGT
>DPJQ01000140.1:641-1127 GCA_003542935.1 Lachnospiraceae bacterium
ATTCTTTTTAAGTTCCTCACATACTAATGGAACTATGACTCTAGAACATCCTTCTCCAAATGCCGTTAATCCTTTATACTCCATAACTTTTTAATCTTTTGCTGCAACAAAACAGTTTAATGTATCAATTCTATTTCGATATGGAAACATATCAAACAGCATATTAACTGCCTGAATTGCACGCGCTTGCAATTCCTCATACAGCGAAAACGCTAATAGCATTTCTTTTTCAATGCCAAATCCGTCTTTTATAAAATCTTCTGGTTTAAGGAGATATACAAACAGGACTGTATTATTTAAGTTCTTCTTTTCTCCGTATGTTACATCAAATCCACTTAAAAACGGCTTAAGCATATCCTTTTGTTCTGGATATTTTGCAAGAACCATTCTACATACTTCTTCATGTATTATCCCCATAGTATATTACCCTCTACGTCAACATTATATTTTTCCTATTCAAATATAGTTACTATATCATTTATGGCT
>DPJQ01000140.1:1379-3215 GCA_003542935.1 Lachnospiraceae bacterium
CTATATCATTTATGGCTATCTCTTTCACTATTTTGCAAATAAATCCGAATGAGTTCCTGTCCTTGACACTGTCAGAATTAACTTTTCCTTATCTTTGGCATAGATCAAAAGCCAATCGGACAGGATATGGCACTCACGAAAGCCCATTTAATTCCTGATCAGCCCATGATCCTGATGACATGCGTCAAGCTGCTGCTCTTTCAAAAGACAATTTATCACCGCTTCCAGCAACTTCATGTCGTAACCTCTCTTTTTCACACGCTTATAGTCCTTGCGAAATTGTCCGGTAGTTACTAATTTCAACATCGTGTGTCATCCTCTTCACTATCCAGTTCTTCAAAAAGGGAACGTGCACTGGAATAGCTCTTCACTTGTATCCGACCTTCCATAATATCCCTGGCTTCTTTCATGGCCGCTTCCGTCTGGACATTATAGTGTGGCTGCTTCATTTCAAAGGGCAAACCGCCCTCCATAATGGATTTTCGCAGAAAGATATTAATTGCATCTGTAATTGTAATGCCAAAACTGGAGAATAAATTTTCCGCCATGGATTTCGTTTCCGGGTCAATACGGACATTTATATTCGCTGTTTTCGCCATATAGCCTACCTCCCTTGCTGTTTCTTCTATAAAATATATTCAATTGCGTCTCCAATATCAATTCGTAAAAAATCCTACAGTATTTTTATCAAGTACCAAAACTGGCTATCGACCTATCAGTAAATTATCATATTCTTTCAATCCACAGACTTCCTGCCCAATTTCAATCAATTCATGCTACTTCGACAAATACATCTATATTATACTACACAACACAAAAGAACGGTAGCCAAAACGACAATTTATTCAGTATTCTCTTAATGATGCAAATGACTCACCAAACTCATTTCCTCAACATTCCCCCACCATCTAATGCCGTAAATCTGCGGCGGCAGTATGAAATTATACTCCAAATGCCCACAAAAGCCCGATACAAAAATATTCCATCCCCTGAAAATAGCTCTCCGGGAATGGAATAACATTACACTTCATTTGTCCTGACTCTCTCTTCTCAACCACGCATACACATAAGCAGATCCCTCCAGATAAAGTCCCGTCTCCACATCGCATAACTTTTCAAAAATATCTGACATATAGAACTACTCCATGGCCTGTTCCATGGTGATTCCGTTATCCTCTATAAGATACCTGATCACATCCAAAATCTTTATTAGGCATGCATTTTGATAAATCCACTTTGTCAATTTCCATATTAGAACCGTGGAATAGCTTCATCCGGCCATACCTCCGTTTTTCCTGCATATGGCGGCCAGGTCATCTTTACGCTGTTTCAACCCTTGTTCCGCTATCTCCCGTGCTCTGTCTTCACCTAATGTCTTTACTTTTTCCGCTGCCCGGACTCTGATCCGCCCCGACTCTCGATCTCCCGCAAACGTCTGACCGTATCATACATGATGGCCAGACATTTTTTTAACTCTTCCTCCGTCACCGTATAAAAATCATCCCCGGGATACCTGGCATCATAATAAAAATCCGTCAGATATGCCAGCCCCACCGTATCCAACCCGAGCTGTGGATCCAGCTCATTTAATCGGGACGCAATCTTTTTCATATTATGCTTCCGCAGCAGATCCGACACATCCGCATCCACGGACAAACGATCCAGGTAGCCTTTTAGATATTTTTCCGCCACCTGCTGGGCCTGAACCGCTCATTCCCCCACCTCCAAAATCAATTTCCTGTCCCGCTGCGCAGCCCTCTCAAACGCTGAATACCCGGATGGTGCGTCTTCGTTTTTATAGACCACATCCCGTCCGCACTCCCTGTACCGGCTCCT
>DPJQ01000140.1:3469-3965 GCA_003542935.1 Lachnospiraceae bacterium
TGTACCGGCTCGTCCAGCGTCCAGCGGATCCATGCCGCAAGTTCGCGGTCTGCCAGCCGGTGCTCCGTGTAAACCAGAAGATCCACATCGCTGCTGCTGCGCACCTCTCCCCGGGCACAGCTTCCGAAAAGGTATACCTTTTTCAGGCCTGGAATTCCGGCCTCCCTGATCCTTTTTCTATACCCGCGAGTGATGTGATCTCTTTTACTAATGACTTTTCCCAAGCTTTGCAAATGCAAGTGCTGCATCCTGAACATTTCCTGTCTCTATATCATCATAACCTCTTTGCAATTTTTCATGAAGTTCTTCTGCTGTCATGAAATCTGCGTTGATTGTAGTCGGTGCTTTTGGCAAAGTCACCGCAAAAGGAATTCCACCCGTAAGAGAAATCTGATTCAAATACATATCTATTGCTATAGACATAGGAATACCAAGTCTTGATAAAACTTCTTCTGCACGTTCTTTTACAGCCGGATTTACTCTTAAATTTAATGTT
>DPJQ01000140.1:4225-9330 GCA_003542935.1 Lachnospiraceae bacterium
TTAATGTTGCTGTCTTTTCCATAATGCGATACCTCCTTGTCAGTTGTATTGTAACGCTTATGTCGTTACATTACAAGTGATTTTATAAAAGTTATAATACAATATTCGAATCCACGTCGCTGCTGCTACGCACTTCTCCCCGGGCACAGCTTCTGAAAAAAGTATGCCCTTTTCAGGCCCGAAATTCCGGCTTCCGCCAGATACTGCAAATCCGATTCAATTTGCACATATATGCCCGCGGGCACCAATCAGTCTGGAAAACTTTGTGCCCGCAGGTATTTTTTCCGCAATATATACGCCGTTTGCTGTCTTGCTCTACTATAGCCGATTACCGGACAGCATTTCAAGCCCTTTACACTAAAAGAACTGCCGTAAAGTATAAATAAACGCAGGCAGCCCGGCCCGCCGTACCGGTTCATTGTCATGAAAATTTTCTCAACATTTTAATGGACATTATGCCCGTAACATGTTATACTATGTTCATATTATACCACACAAAGAAACGAAAGGAGCAAAACAACATGATAGAAAACCAGAAACTTGATTTAATTCTCTCCGAAATAACAGGCATGAAAACCGGCATGCAGGACACGAAAGCTGACTTGCAGAGCATGAAAACCGACATGCAGGGCATGAAAGCTGACATGCATGATGTGAGAACTGACATAAAAGATCTCAGACAACGTATTTCTAATATCGAAGTTCATCTGGAAAATGTTACCGACAAAAATATCATACTGCTCGCCGAAAATTTCGTCGAGCTGACCAATAAGTTGAGTCAGGCTGTTCCCTATGCCGACAAAAACCGGGCCTATGAAGTAAAGGTCAACTACGTCCTTGAGGAAGTCGATAAGCTGAAAAAAGAAGTCTCCAAACTCATAGACAAACCGGCATAAAAAGGCAACGCTCTCCACTATATCTAATCCCCCCTTTTACATTTTTTCACATACAGAGGGAAACAGATGAAATTACTATTAACTACAGATGAACTCATCGAGCATATGAAACAGAAAGGAATCACTTTTCACATTATATCTGAAGAAGATGCCAGGTCGTTTCTGCAAGGTAATAACTATTATATGAAACTGGCTTCATACAGAGCCAATTATCCCAAATATACTACCGGCTCCCGAATCGGCCAGTATATAAATTTGGACTTTGCATATTTAAAAGAGCTTTCAACTATTGATATGCATCTGAGATACATAATCATACAAATGTGTCTTGACATCGAACACTTTCTAAAAGTTTCTTTGCTATCCCATATTGAAAACAACCCTGCCGAAGACGGTTATGAATTGGTACGCCAATTCATCGGATATACTAATGCCAAAGGAGTGCAGCAAAACGAATATATTTTAAAAAAAATACGAGGCCATAGATCCAGCGCTTACTGCAAAGATTTAATAGAAAAATATTACCCCTATTTTCCCGTATGGGTTTTTGTGGAGCTTATTTCATTCGGTGATCTGACATATCTGGTCGCATTCTATGATGAGATATATTCAGATCCCATTGTAAACAACAAATTCATGAATATCGTCCGGGATATACGTAATGCGTCTGCGCACAGCAATTGCCTTATCAACAAATTATTTGAACCACTAAAGCAGAATCATCAGGTTGATAATATTATTTCAACCTATGTAAAAGCTATCTCGGGAATTTCTCCCAAAGCCAGGGCAAAAAACTTGAATTACAGAGTGGTGTATAGTTTCATCACCCTTCTCTACATATATGGCACCGTTGTCCCCAATGGTCCGGCCAAATATAAACGTCACACTGAACTCAAAGACCTGTTTAACAATCGCATGGCTGCACATGGGGATTACTTCAAAACAAACAACCGCATAACCGCAATTTACTCCTTTGTCAAAAAAGTCGTTGACAATCTGCCTTCATGAACATATAATAATTTTAGAATTGAAAGCGGTTCGGCCGTCTTTGTAAGGAGTGACATATCCGTAAGGTGTTGTCGCTCCTGATTTTTTTATAAACCCGCATAAAAAGGCAGCGCCCTCCACCCCCCTATCCGGGAATGTCCGGCGCTGCCATACTCTTCTGATTTCCACTCTATCGGCCGCTGAGCCTCTACTGCGCTTCTTCCTCGAACTTATCCCAGAGATGTTCGCTGTAGTGATGAGCATCCTCCAGCATCATATCCTTCACCTTTAACAGGCGGATCTGAGTGCCGCGCTCATTCTCGTCGAGTTTCATCGTGATATATTTAATGCTTTGCTGCGTCTCAGGAATCGTGATATGCTCAAGGGCATTTACCCTTCTCCTGGTCCTCTCAATCTCCGCCGCCATCAGCTGGCAGGCTTTCTCCTTTTCAGCCAGCTCCAGCATATCCGGCAGGATATCCGCCAGTGACCGGACGGCATCGTCCAGGTCGCCGGAGGTAAAGGCAAAACCGTAGGAATAGATATCCCCCGCATCGGCAGTCTTGGTCTTGTACTGCATCGTGGGGACGTCCACACTCATGACATTTCGGCTGCCGCAGCTTAGGGATACCTCCTGCTTCGGTGCCATCAGGGCCGTGTGGAGCGCTTCCTCCGACATACCGGCTTTAGCAATGACAAAGTTGGTGTTGGCGGCCTTGATGCCCGCCTCCACCTTGAGACGCAGTTCCATATTTTCCCTGACCAGCTCCAGGAACTGGCGCATAAGCTCATCACGCTTATCTTTCAGCAGCTTATGGCCCTTGACGGCTGTTTTCAGCTTCTTCTTCAGCCGGTTCAGTTCCATTCGGGTCGGGTTTACCTGGGTTGAAGCCAAATCTGCTCACCTCTTTCTCGCTCAAACTGTGTCTCTACCGTCACTCCTGGCCTTCCTTTTCCTCATAGTACATATCCAGGAATTCATCCTTGATACGTTTCAGCTCGCTCCTGGGCAGGATGCGCAGAAGCTTCCAGCCGATATCCAGGGTCTCCTCAATGGAGCGGTCAGTCTCATAGCCCTGGGATACGTACTCCTGCTCAAAAGCGTCGGAGAACTTCGCGTACAACAGGTCGATATCGGACAGCGCCGACTCGCCCAGGATGGTCATCAGCTCCTTGGCGTCTTTACCGCGGGAATAAGCGGCAAAGAGCTGGTTCATGGTGTTGGAGTGGTCGGCCCTGGTCTTGCCCTCGCCGATACCTTTATCTTTCAGACGGGACAGGGACGGCAGCACGTCGATGGGCGGAGTGATGCCCTTACGGTAGAGCTCACGTCCCAGGATGATCTGTCCCTCGGTGATGTAACCGGTAAGGTCAGGGATCGGGTGGGTCTTGTCATCCTCGGGCATGGTCAGGATCGGAATCATCGTGATACTTCCCTTTTTGCCCTGCTGGCGGCCCGCACGTTCATACATCTGGGCCAGGTCGGTATACATGTATCCGGGATAACCACGGCGTCCGGGCACCTCTTTACGGGCCGCGGAAACCTCACGCAGGGCGTCCGCGTAGTTGGTGATATCCGTCAGGATAACCAGCACGTGCATATTTTTCTCAAAGGCCAGATACTCGGCAGCGGTAAGGGCCATTTTCGGTGTGGCGATACGCTCTACCGCCGGATCGTCGGCCAGATTGATGAACAGCACGGTACGGTCGATGGCGCCGGTCTCTGTGAAGCTGTTGATAAAGAAGTTCGACTCCTCGAAGGTGATACCCAGGGCCGCGAACACAACGGCGAAGGGCTCGGAGGTGCCGCGCACCTTGGCCTGCCTTGCGATCTGCGCCGCCAGCTGGGCATGGGGCAGACCGGAGGCCGAGAAGATCGGCAGCTTCTGTCCACGCACCAGGGTATTCAGTCCGTCGATGGCGGACACACCGGTCTGGATAAACTCCTCGGGGTATGTCCTGGCCGCCGGGTTCATGGGAAGGCCGTTGACGTCCATCCGCTTCTCCGGCAGGATCTCCGGGCCGTCGTCGATGGGCCTGCCCAGGCCGTCGAAAACGCGCCCCAGCATATCCTCGGAAACACCCAGCTCCATGGAGCGGCCCAGGAAACGCACCTTGCTGTTGGAAAGGTTGATACCGGTGGAGTTCTCAAAAAGCTGGACCATGGCGTCCCCGCCGTTGATCTCCAGCACTTTGCAGCGGCGGATCTCGCCGCTCGCCAGCTCGATCTCACCGATCTCATCGTAGGCCACATCCTCAACGCCGTGCACCAGCATCAGGGGGCCTGCCACTTCCTGTATGGTTCTATATTCCTTTGGCATATTAATAGTCCTCCTTCTGCAGCAGATTATCCGCCTCTGTCTGGAGCTCGCGGAGGATCGTCTCATACTCGTCCTGTATCTTATCGACAGGCGTATATTTGAAACGTCCGATTCTCTCGCGCACCGCCATGCGGATCAGGCCGTTCATGGACGCGCCTTTCTTCATGTTCTCCATGGACACATGATAGAACGCCAGTACCAGCTTCATCATCATCAGCTGTTTTTCCAGGGATGTATAGGTATCCACATCGTCAAATGCCACCTGATGCAGGAAGTCCTCGCGGATGGAGCGGGCCGCCTCCATTTTCAGACGGTCTGTGGGGGACAGGGCGTCCATACCTACCATCTTCACGGTCTCCTCCAGCTCTGCCTCGTCCTGCAGAAGGCTCATCATCTCCTGACGGCCTTTCATCCAGTCTTCCGATACATTTTCCATAAACCAGCCACTTAAGTTATCCAGATACAGAGAGTAGCTGGTCAGCCAGTTGATCGCCGGAAAATGACGCTTGTAAGCCAGCGCGGAATCCAGCCCCCAGAACACTTTCACGATACGCAGGGTAGCCTGGGATACCGGCTCGGAAGTATCACCGCCGGGCGGCGACACGGCGCCGATGGCGGACAGGGAACCGATCCGTCCCTCTTTGCCCAGCGTCAGCACCTGGCCCGCACGCTCATAGAACTGTGCCAGACGGGAACCCAGGTAAGCGGGATAGCCCTCCTCACCGGGCATCTCCTGCAGACGTCCTGACATCTCACGGAGGGCCTCGGCCCAGCGGGAAGTGGAGTCGGCCATCAGGGCTACGGAGTAACCCATGTCGCGGAAGTATTCCGCGATCGTAATACCTGTATAGATGGAAGCCTCACGGGCGGCCACCGGCATGTCGGAGGTGTTGGCGATCAG
>DPJQ01000002.1:0-22908 GCA_003542935.1 Lachnospiraceae bacterium
CTATCGGCGAAGCCGATTTTCAATGGCTTTGTGCATGTAACTGTGAAGGTACTGAACAGTTACAACTGCATGATAAATGCCATACGGGGGATAAAGGTGTGAAAAGAACGATAGGGATGGCGGCTTTGATTCTGCTGGTGACGTTGAGTCTGGCTGCCTGCGGTAAGAAAAAAAGCAGTGAGGCTTCGTCACAGGTGAGCGGGACGGCGCAGGGAACGGATGTTTCGGCGGACACTAATGTGACGCTGCCGGAGGGCGGTGAGACAGTGGCCTATGTGCTGGCGGCCAGGATGGTATCCGATTATCTGGGCAGCGAGGCGTTTGTGGCTGAGACGGGGACAGGAGCGGGTACATTCTGGACAACGGTGGATTATCTGGTTTCCGCCTACGGTACGCAAAATGAAAAGATCAGTACGTCGGAGGACGGATTGTCCTATGAAGTGAAGTTGGAACAGCTGCGTTATTATGCGGCTGCCCTGTACGCGGATCTGGGTAAGGCAAAAGACCTGCCGGAATTGTCCGAGATGATGACGGGCGTGACGCTCAAGTCTAAAAAGGTATACTTATTTTCCATTGCAGATACGTCGCAATACCGCGTGACGATCCATTCGCTGGCAGAGACTGATGACGGCTACGGGATCAGAGCTTCTCTTCTGGACAGTACATCCGGCGAAGCCGTTGCCCAGTATGCGGTGTCTGTTAAGAAAAGTGCATATACCGGGAAAAAATCTCCCTTTCATTACGCGGTAGCCGGCCTGAGCCGAATGACCAAGATACCTCTGGTGGAGGTACTGGTCGGCCCGAAAGACGATCCGGACCAGGCGGGACAGAGCACGACGGAAGGTCAGGATCCGACTCAGGGGGCGGTCACAGACCAGACTGTGCCGGCTGAAGGAGCCCAGGGCACGACAGACGGAACCCAGGGAACTCAGATACCGGCCGGCCAGGATAGCGCAGGCAGTACGTCGGACGGCGGCAGTTCCTCATCGGACAGTGGGGCGCCTGCAGGCAGCAGTTCCTCCGCAGCCGGAGATCAGGCTTCCAGTAGTTCTGCGGGAACGGGCAGCAGCAGTTCATCGGACAGCGGCAGCAGTTCCGCAGACCAGGGCGCTTCTCAGCCTGCGGACAGCGGAGGTGGAGCCGGCGGCGGGATATCCAACGGCACTGCCCTGGAACAGGCCAGAGATTATTTCGGCACTACCGACGAGGCGTCCGGCAAGACCTATGTGTATTCTTATGAGGGTACTACGGCTTTCAATGGTACGGATTATTACAACTTTAGTGTTACGGACGGAGAGGCCTATGTGACTAATATTCTGGTATCTTATGACGGTTCGCGCATATTGAAAGGGACGAAAAACGCGGACGGGAGCTGGAGTCTTCAGTGACAGGCGGGTACGCGCAGGAGCAGATATATGGCGAAAGCAGTTTATCCGGGCAGTTTTGACCCGATCACGCTGGGGCATCTGGATGTTATTCGCAGAGCTGCCAGAGCGACGGACGAGCTGATTATCGGTATATTGAGAAACACAAAAAAAGAGCCCCTCTTTTCCCTGGAGGAGAGAAAAAGTATGATTGAGGACTGTGTGAAAGATATAGACAATGTCACAGTCAAGGTGTTTGACGGGATGACCGTGGATTTTGCCAGGGAGAATGATGCAAACATCATTGTCCGTGGACTGCGGGCGGTGTCGGATTTTGAGTATGAGATGCAGATGGCTCAGACCAATCACACGATTGATCCCCAGGTGGATACCATTTTTTTTACCACAAGCCTGGAATATGCTTTTTTGAGTTCTACCATTGTCAAGGAGGTAGGATACTATGGGAAAGATGTTTCCCATTATGTACCGGAACCGGTGGTGCGCAAGCTCAGGGAAAAATTTAGCGACGGAATATTGAAGTGAGAGGTGGTGTGTCCATTGCGGGAGATGGAGTTTAAGATGGAGCGCACCGGACTTCTGGAGGTCGGCCAGCAGGTGACGGTGACAGAGAGCCAGCTGCCGACCTCCTACTATTATACGATTGTTCCGGCTGTGGCCATGAGCAAAAATTACCCGTCCTATCAGCGTCTTGTGTCGCGGACGGGGAGGGTGAAAGCGATTCATACGACTCCCCGGGGGTATTATGCGCAGATTGAGTTTGATGAGGAGGATATCCGTGAAGATGGGCAGTGAGAGTGTGCCGAAGCATGACGGGAGGAAACAGGAGCCGGCGGAAACTGTTTATCATAATATTGCGCCGGTGTATGACAAGAACAGCCGAATACTGATACTGGGCAGCTTCCCGTCGGTGAAATCCAGGGAAGCCGCTTTTTTCTATCACCATCCTCAGAACCGTTTTTGGAGAGTGCTGGCAGCAGTGACGGGAAAGGGGCTTCCGTATACCATAGAGGAGAAACGTGCCTTTTTACTGGCAAACCACATCGCGGTGTGGGATGTGATTGCAAGCTGCACGATCCACGGCTCCAGCGATGCGTCAATCAGGGATGCGAAGCCCAATGACCTGGGTAAAATACTGGATACGGCGTCTATAAAAAAGATATGCACCAACGGCAGCACATCCTGGAAACTGTACCGAAAATACCAGATGCCTCTCACCGGGCTGGAGCCCGTGCGGCTGCCGTCCACCAGCCCTGCCAATGCAGCCTGGAGCCTGGAACGTCTGGTGGAAGCCTGGGGGAAAGAAATTGGCAGTATATAATGCGAAGATGCAGCTTTGACCGACAGGGCTGCATTTTACGGCACGAAAAAAGCCTGCCCCCTGGCAGACCTCTCATAAGCAGGATACGGGAATCGAACCCGCCTCTTCAGCTTGGGAAGCTGACATACTACCAATGTACTAATCCTGCACATATGATGAAACTATCATTTTGCTACGGGTGCTATTATAGCACAGGTATCTATAAAGAAGCAATGTTTTTTTGAAAAAATTTGCGGAAAGGGTTATATGGCTAAAAAATTTTATGCGGTACGCAAAGGAAAGGTGCCGGGAATCTATACATCCTGGGATCTGTGCAGGGAGCAGGTTCACGGCTTTTCCAGTGCGGAATATAAAAGTTTTCCCACTAAAGAGGAAGCCGAGGCTTATATGGGACTGAATCGGGATAAAACAGGGGGCAAGAGCGCGTCGGAGCTGTCCCTGGAGTCCGGAATCCTGATGGCTTATGTGGATGGCAGTTACAGCGGCGGTTCGGATTTTTCCTATGGCATGGTATTGCTCAGCCGGGATGGCGAGCAATCCTTTTGTGAAAAAATACGGGACGGAGAGCTCTCCAAAATGCGCAATGTGGCCGGAGAGATCAAAGGAGCCGAGGCGGCGATGCGCTATGCCCTGGAACATGGTTTCAGGCGGTTGATCATTTATCACGATTATGAGGGGATCGCCAAATGGTGCCAGGGTGATTGGAAGACAAACCGTGACGGGACCAAGGCGTACAAAGAATATTATGATAGTATTCGCAGCCGGATAGATATCTCTTTTGTAAAAGTGGAGGGTCATTCCGGGGATAAGTATAACGATATGGCTGATGCGCTGGCGAAACAGGCGCTGGGGGTCAAGGCATGACGCCTATGCCGGTTTTGCATAAATTGAAGGTTTCACTTTATTAACAGATATGATATCATGGATGCGTGCGTTGAGGGCATATCTGAATTGTAACTTTGGAGGTACTTGAAGATGAGCATCTGTATGATTGGCATTGACCATAACAGGGCTGCGGTGGATATCCGTGCGGTATTTTCATTCACGAAGAAAAATGCCGCAGCCGCTATGGAGGCGTTCAAAAATACGGAGGGAATATCAGGGTGTGTGATACTGTCCACCTGCAATCGTATGGAGTGCTGGATCAGCACGGAGCAGGATTGGGAAGGCTCTTTATGTGAGCTGCTTTGCGGTGTGAAGGGGGTAGACCCCGCACAGTACAGCACATATTTTGTGGAGAGAAGGGACAAAGAAGCGGTGGATCACCTCTTTTACCTGACCTGTGGACTAAAGTCACAGATTCTCGGTGAGGATCAGATCCTGACCCAGGTCAAAGATGCCCTGTCGCTGGCCAGGGAAAATTTCAGCACGGACAGTGTGCTGGAGGTGTTGTTCCGTATGGCCGTGACGGCAGGAAAAAAAGTTAAGACGGACGTCAGTTTTTCCAGAGCCAACTACACGGCTATGGACAGTGCGGTGGCTATGCTGACGGAGCGGGGGACGGATCTGAAGAGCATGTCCTGTCTGGTGATCGGTAATGGTGAGATGGGGAAACTGGCAGCCCAGGCGCTGCGGGCCCAGGGCGCCGATGTGACCGTGACGGTGCGCCAGTATAGAAGCGGTATAGTCAACATTCCTGTAGGGTGTAAGAGGATCGATTATGGTGACCGTATAGAAATGCTGCCTTACTGTGATATTGTAGTCAGTGCCACGGCCAGCCCTAATTATACGATTACCAGGGAACTGATGGAGAAAGCGGTCTGGAAAAAGGGCGCGGTTTTTATTGATCTGGCTGTGCCCAGGGATATTGAACCCGGTGTCCGGGAATTAGCGGGACTGGAGCTGTACGATATTGATGATTTCAAGGGCAGCGGGATGACAGAAAATTATCAGGAGTCTCTGCAGGAGGCGGAGACAGTGCTGCAGGAGCAGATCCGGGAATTTTACGATTGGCTGGAGGGACGGGATTTAATCCCGAAGATCAGGGATATACAGGAAAAAGCCGTGGAGGATCTGAATCTGCGGATACATAAAATCCTGACCCATTTACCCCTTGAGGATACGGCCCGGGCAGATTTGCAAAAGTCCATTGACACGGCGGCCGGGAAAGTGGTCGGCAAAATGATCTATGGCTTGCGGGATACCATGGAAAAAGAAATTTTTCTGGAATGTGTAGAGGGTATGGGAAGAGTATATGAGAGATAGGAAAAAAACGAAGACGGGTGATGAGAAAGTTTTTTTTCCAATGTTTGTCGATATAAGCGGGAAAACCTGTGTTGTGATCGGTGCAGGAAGGATAGCCGCCAGACGTATTCGTACCCTGGCGGATTTTTGCGGGGATATCCGGGTGGTCGCTCCCGAGGCGGTTTCGGCGGTACATGCCATGGCGGAGGAAGGTATGTGCTGTTGGATCCCCAGAGCCTATGGGCCGGGGGATCTGGAGGGAGCGAGTATGGTGCTTGCGGCCACGGATGACCCGAAGCTGAATGAAGAAATCTATGACGAATGCAGAAAGCGGGGAGTGCCCGTTAATGTCTGTTCCGACCAGAAGAAATGTGATTTCCATTTCCCGGGCATCGTGCGGCATGAGGAGCTGGTGATCGGTATCAACGGTGCGGGCAGAGATCACGGACGGGTGCGGGCGTTGCGGGAACGGGTGCAGGAACTCCTGGATCAGGGTGAACTGGGGGTGTAGGCCTTGAATGGATAGCGGCGCAGAAGCTGTATCAGGGGATGTCGGTTATCCGTGGATCGCAGGATAAAGGAGTATGGGATGAGTAAGCGTATATATATAGGAAGCCGGGAAAGCCGGCTGGCGGTGGTGCAGAGTGAACAGGTGATGGCGTGGATCAAAGAACATCATCCGGAACTGGATGTACAGCTTCTGACGATGAAGACCACCGGCGACAGGATATTGGATCGCAGGCTGGACAAGATCGGAGGGAAAGGGCTGTTCGTCAAAGAGCTGGATAAGGCTCTTTCGGAAGGCAGGAGCGATCTGTCGGTGCACAGCCTGAAAGATATGCCCATGGAGATACCCAAAGAGCTTCCGATCGTGGCATTTTCCGCCAGGGAAGATCCGCGGGATGTGCTGGTGCTGCCGGAAGGGGTCAGGGAGCTGGATTTGTCTAAACCTATTGGATGTTCCAGTCTGCGGCGGATGCTGCAATTGAAAAAACTGTATCCCGGGGCAACTTTTGCCAATATCCGGGGAAATGTACTGACCAGATTGGAGAAAGTGGACAGCGGCGAGTACGCGGCCACGGTGCTGGCGGCTGCGGGCCTTGGGCGGCTGGGCCTTTTACACAGGGCTTCCCGATATTTTACAGTGGAAGAAATGCTTCCTGCCGCCGGACAGGGGATTCTGGCCGTGCAGGGCAGGGAAAGGGAGGATTACGGTTATCTGGAAGGGTTTGAGGATCGGGACGCCGCGCTGGCGGGCCGCAGTGAACGTGCCTTTGTCCGGGCGTTGGACGGTGGCTGCACATCGCCGGTAGCCGCCTATGGGGCAGTACAGGGCGGGCAGATCTTTCTGACAGGACTGTATTATGATGAGGAGACAGAAAACTGGGCCAGGGGAACACTGGCCGGTGATGTCGCCCGGACCGAGGCGCTGGGCCAGGAGCTGGCAGAAAAACTGAGGCGGCAGGCCGGAGAAGAAAAAAAATCTCCCGGGAAAGTCTTTCTGGTGGGCGCCGGTCCGGGAGATGCCGAGCTTCTGACCGTCAAGGGGAAACAGGTGATCGATGAGGCCGATGTGATCGTTTACGACAGCCTGGTAGGCGACGGAGTGCTGGGGATGATTCCGGATACTGTCCGTACAGTCAATGTGGGGAAACGTTCCGGCCATCACATAAAATCTCAGTATGAGACGAACCGGATCCTGCTGGAAGAGGCGGAAGCCGGACAACGGGTTGTACGGCTCAAGGGAGGAGATCCCTTCCTCTTCGGCCGGGGCGGTGAGGAGCTGGAGCTTCTGGCGGCAAACCATATTCCCTTTGAAGTGGTTCCGGGGGTGACTTCCGCTCTGGCGGTTCCGGCTTATAATGGCATTCCGGTGACTCACAGGGATTATTGCTCGTCTGTGCATATCGTGACCGGCCACAAAAAGGCCGGCGAGGTATTTACCTGTGATTTTGAAGCCCTGGTGCGCACGGGGGGAACCCTGGTGTTTTTGATGGGTATGTCGGCTCTAGAAGATATCTGCAATGGCCTGGTGAATGCGGGCATGGATCCGGATATGCCCGCAGCAGTTCTGCAGCAAGGCACCACCGCCGGCCAGAGACGGGCAGTGGCGACGGTATCTACCCTGAAAGAAGAAGCTCTGCGCCGGGATATGGGGACACCGGCAATCATTGTGGTGGGCCGGGTCTGCGCCTTATCGGAAAAATTTGCCTGGTATGAGAAGCTGCCCCTGCAGGGGATGAAAGTGGCGGTGACAAGACCGAGAGATTTAATCTCACAGATGGCTGCGAAATTACGGGCCCTGGGGGCGGAAGTGCTGGAAATGCCTGCCATAAGTACAGAGCGTATAGAAAATAATGAGGCGCTTAAGAAAGCGATTGCTTCCCTGGGTGATTATCAGTGGATTGCCTTTACCAGTCCTACCGGTGTAAAAGTGTTTTTCGAGGAGCTGAAAGAGGCAGGCAAGGATATCCGCGCTCTGGGTAAAGTGCGGATCGCATCCATTGGCAGGGGAACGTCCAGGGAACTGGAACGGATGGGTATATTTGCCGATCTTATGCCGGAAATATATGACGGCGCCCATCTCGGTCAGGCCATGGCCGGCCGCTGCGAGTGGAGGGCACGGATATTGATCCCCCGGGCCGAGATCGGCAACCGTGAGATCATAGAAGAGCTGGGCAGGAGGGATGATCTGGAGATAACGGATATAGCCACATATCATACCCTCTATAAAACCGGAGAGATATTAGATCCGAAGGCGGCTTTTGAGACGGGAGATGTAGATCTGGCCGTGTTTACCAGCGCTTCGACCGTGCGCGGCTTCGCGGCGGCTACAGAGGGACTGGATTATGCAAAAGTGAGGGCAGCCTGCATAGGAAAACAGACGGCGGCGGAGGCCGGAGGCTATGGCATGGAGTGCCATGTGTCAAAAGCGGCATCCATGGACAGTCTGGTGGATTTGATCGTGGAGATTGCAGGAGAGCGAAGGAGGTAACAATGGATTTATTAAAGAGACCGAGAAGATTGCGCGGCGGCGACAGTATCCGCCGGATGGTGCGGGAGACCAGGATGGATAAGTCGTCTCTGATCTATCCGATGTTTGTGATGGACGGAGAAGACAAGGTGGAGGAAATTCCCTCTATGCCGGGACAGTATCGGTATACATTGGATCATATGGGAGAGAAGCTGCAGCGGCTGTCAGATGCGGGTGTGGGCAGTGTGATGTTTTTTGGCATTCCTGCCGTGAAAGACGCCATGGGGTCTCAGGCATACGCTGATGACGGCATTGTCCAGCGGGCGCTGCGTCGGGCGAAAGAAGAGTTCCCCGGGCTGTACTATATTACGGATGTGTGCATGTGTGAGTATACCTCTCATGGCCATTGCGGGGTTCTCTGCGGCCATGATGTGGAAAATGACGCCACGCTGGATCTGCTGGCCCGTACGGCCCTGTCCCATGTGCAGGCCGGGGCCGATATGGTGGCCCCCTCGGATATGATGGACGGACGCATATTGGCCATCCGCAACAGGCTGGATGAAAACGGATTTAAAGAAACGCCGATTATGTCCTATGCGGTCAAGTATGCCTCTGCATTTTACGGCCCGTTCCGGGAGGCGGCCGGTTCCGCACCGTCCTTCGGTGACCGTAAATCCTACCAGATGGATCCCCACAACAGCCGGGAAGGTGTGAAAGAAGCTCTTCTCGATGTGGATGAGGGGGCAGATATTGTCATGGTGAAACCGGCTATGAATTATCTGGATATGATCACCCGGGTGCGGGAGGTAACGAACGTTCCCGTGGCTGCCTACAGTACCAGCGCCGAGTATGCGATGGTGAAAGCTGCCGCCGCAAATGATTGGGTGGATGAGGAACGGATCATGTGCGAGATGGCGGTCAGTGCTTACAGGGCCGGCGCACAGATCTATCTGACCTATTATGCGAAGGAGCTGGCGAAATGTATGGATGAGGGGAGGATCGGCTGATGGAGGCAAAAAGATCGGCTGCCCTGTTTGAACGGGCGGTAAAATGTATTCCCGGCGGTGTGAACAGTCCGGTGCGGGCTTACGGTTCCGTGGGCATGACGCCGCGTTTTATCCAGGGAGCTAACGGCCCCTATGTGTTCGACGAGGACGGAAATAAATATATTGACTATATCGGTTCCTGGGGCCCGATGATCCTGGGGCACAACAATCCGATGATATTGGAGGCGGTGGTTAAAACCTGTCAAAGCGGCCTCAGTTTTGGAGCGGCCACCCGGCTGGAGGTGGAGATGGCAGAGTTTATCTGCCAGAATATCAGACACATGGATATGGTTCGTATGGTCAATTCCGGTACAGAGGCGGTCATGAGCGCAATCCGTGCGGCCAGAGGATATACGGGGCGGAACATTATCGTAAAATTTGCGGGCTGCTATCACGGCCATTGCGATGCCATGCTGGTCAAGGCCGGTTCCGGTGTGATGACGGCGGGAATTCCGGACAGCGCCGGGGTGCCGAAGGGCTGCACACAGGACACTATGACGGCGGTTTACAATGATCTGGACAGTGTGAGAGAGATTTTCTCCCGGTACCCTGATCAGGTGGCGGCGGTGATCGTGGAGCCGGTGGCTGCCAATATGGGGGTGGTACTGCCGGAGGACGGTTTTCTGCAGGGGCTGCAGGAGCTGTGCCGTGCCAACGGGGCCGTGTTTATTCTGGACGAAGTGATCACCGGATTCCGTCTGGCCTTTGGCGGTGCGGCGGAATACTATGGGCTGGAGCCGGATCTGCGCACTTACGGTAAGATCATAGGTGCGGGTATGCCGGTGGGGGCTTACGGCGGTAAGAAGGAGATCATGGAGATGGTAGCCCCGGTGGGCCCGGTATATCAGGCCGGTACTTTGAGCGGCAATCCCGTGGCCATGGCGGCGGGGCTGGCACAACTCAGGTTCCTGTATGAGAATCCCCGGGTATACTCGCAGATGGCGGATACGGCTGCCCTGCTTTTCGACGGCATGGAGAAGCTGCTGGCGAAGTATGAGATTCCCTGCACAATGAACCGCATCGCTTCCCTGGGCTGCCTGTACTTTACCCGGGAGCACGTGACGAATTATGAGATTGCCGGACATTCGGATACGGAGGCGTTTGCCGGATATTTCAGGTATATGATCGATCATGGTATTCACCTGGGGCCGTCCCAGTTCGAGGCCATGTTTATCTCGGCCAGCCATACAGAGGAGACCACAGAGGAGACTCTGGCGGCCTTTGAGGGGTGGTTAAAAGAAGGGAAGTAAAAGAATTTACAGACAGAAAGGGCTGCCGGTCTTCTTTAGTAAGGGAGATACGGCAGCTTTTTTGTCCATGGATACGCAAGGCTACGGTTTATCCCTGATTATGCTAAAATGTGCATGTTTTGTGCGTATCTTACGCGATACATACGTAAAAAAGAGAACTGCATAAAACAATTTAAGTTATGTTAAGTGATTGCACAAAGGAGGAACAAATGGGAGCAGTATACGGTTATGTGCGTGTGAGCACCAGGGAGCAGAACGAGGACAGGCAGCTTTTGGCATTAAGGGAGAAAAAAATACCGAAGAAAAACATTCATATAGACAAACAGTCGGGAAAAGATTTCAATCGCCCGATGTATCTGCGGATGCTGAGAAAATTGAAGAAGGATGATCTGATCTATATCAAGAGTATTGACCGGCTGGGGCGCAACTACGAGGAGATCCTGGAGCAGTGGCGGATTCTGACCAAGGAAAAGAAGGTGGATATTGTTGTGCTGGATATGCCTCTTTTGGATACCCGGCGGGGTAAAGATTTGATGGGAACATTTCTGAGTGATATTGTGCTTCAGGTGTTGTCTTTTGTGGCGGAAAACGAGCGAAAAAATATCCGGGAGCGGCAGAAGGAGGGCATAGAGGCGGCCAAAATGCGGGGCGTACAGTTTGGCAGGCCACAGGCATCGATGCCGGATAATTTCGGGACGGTGTGCACCATGTGGATTAACAAAGAGATATCGGGAGAAGAGGCGGCGAAGAAATGTAATCTGACGAGGGCGACGTTTTACAGGAAGGCGAATATTCAGAAAAATTTCACGGGTCAGGAATGCGCACTGGCTGCAAATTCCGTGAGAACATGATGCACATGAAATAAAAAACGATCCCACAATTTTTCCTGGCTTGAAAAAGCCGGGATTTTTGTTACAATAGAAGGATATAGACATAAAGTCCCTGTGGTAACGTGGCATTCAGGAGAGGGTAGCAATTATTATGAATATAAGCAAACAAAAACAATTATTTAAGAAAATACGGAACAATATCATCGTTCTGGCAATGTTTGTTCTCGTGGTTTTACTCTGCACAGGCATTCTGCGCAGAGCATTGACAGTGAATACAAATAAGATGGGCCTCACACTGGTGGAAAACTATTCCTCGTCGGAGGCAAGTAATATGAGTGCCTGTGAGGCGATCCTGACCATCAGTGTGAATTATATTGCGGAGCGTGAGCGTGACAATGTATCTGTGGAGGAGCTCAGAGAAAGCCTGTATCCTTTGATGGATGGGCTGACAGATATGTATGGTTCGGAGAATATTCAGATTTACGGCAAAGTCCTTGACGGTACTCAGATGGTGTCCAATGATCCGAAGATAAACGCTATGACGGAATATGATGTTACGGCTACGGATTATTATCAGGGAGCGATGGCTGCAAATGGTGAGACTTACATATCTCCGGTCTATACGGATGCCGTGACAGGGTGCCCCGTGGTGACCATGTGCAAAGCTGTCCCGGATTCCGGCAGTTTTCTGGCTGTTGATATGATGTTTTCTTATTTTGAGATGAATAATAAGGAGCTGATGCTGCCCGACGGAGCGTCCTACTATTTGGTCGGCAGGGAGGGGACGCTGTTTTATTATAAGACTTCCCTTGAACATCAATATGATGATTTTCAGGAGTGGCTCCATGGAATTATGCAGGGGATAGACAGCAAAAAAGAAAACGAGGTATTGGAAAACATCCGGGATATAGATGGCGCTTCCCGTAATTTATACTGCCATCAGATGGACAATGGATGGACGGCAATTCTGACGATACCCAAAGATGAGATCCTTTCCGGTGCGGATACTTTTAATTATATAAGTGTTGGCCTTGTTTTTCTGGGAATTGCGCTGGTTATTTTTCAGACATTTCGGAATTATAAGCAGGAAATGCAAAAGCAGGCGCTTCAGGAAGAGCGCGACCAGATGGTGGGACGGCATCGGGTGTATCAGAATGCGATGAACAGTACGGCGCGGGCATATCAGGCTATTTACTATATTGATGTGGTCAAGGGCAAGTATGAGATGCTCTACCCGCATCGGGGTAAAGAGGCGGAATCCGGTGATTACGAAACGGAATTCGTGGCAAGCCGTTTTTCGGCGGGAATTATTGCGGAAGAGAATCGGGAGGAAATTCGAAAATTTTTTGAATTATCCACTATTTTGGAACGGTTCAGGAAAGAAGATCATCTGGAGATTCAGTACAAGCGGAAGAAAGAAGAAGGCGGATATGGGTGGTATTCTGCTGTGGTTACCGTGGCGGAAATGGGGGATGTTCAGCCGTCTGCCATCACGGTGACAGTCCGCAGTATTGATGAGATCATTCACAGAGAAGAGGAACAGAAGGAGATGCTGGCGCTGGCGGCAGAACGCGCGGAATCAGCCAATCATGCGAAGAGCGATTTCCTGTCCAGAATGAGCCATGATATCCGTACGCCGATGAATGCCATTATGGGTATGACCGCTGTTGCAAGCATGCATATAGACGAGAAAGAGCGAGTTTTAGATGCTCTTGGAAAAATTACGGTTTCCGGCAAACATTTGCTGGGACTGATCAATGAAGTACTGGATATGAGCCGGATTGAGAGCGGTAAAGTCAGCCTTACGGAAACAGCTTTTAATCTGTCCGATACCATAAACAGCCTGCTGACAATTTTTCATACACAGATGGAGGCCAAAGGACTGGAGCTGAATGTCAGTATCGCCAGTCTGGAGCATGAGGACGTGATCGGTGATGAGCAGCGTCTGCAGCAGATTTTTATGAATATCATGGGAAACGCGGTGAAATTTACACCTGAGAGTGGCAGGGTAAGTATTTATATTGAAGAACTGCCGTCTAATATAGAGGGCAGCGGATACTATAAATTTGTTTTTGAAGATACCGGAATCGGTATGGAAAAGGAGTACATAGAGACTATTTTTGAACCGTTTTCCCGCGCGGCGGATTCCCGTACCGGGAAAATAGAGGGAACGGGCCTGGGTATGGCTATAGCAGTCAATATTGCCCGCATGATGAATGGCGATATACGGGTGGAAAGCGTACCCGGTGAGGGTTCTTCATTTACAGTTCTGGTTTATCTGAAACTGAATGATGTTACCCAGGCGGATATCGATGCATTTGCGGGTCTTAAGGCATTGGTGGTAGATGATGAGATGGATGCCTGCGAGAGTGCCTGTGATATTCTGGACAGTCTCCGTATGGATACGGAATATGTACTCGACGGGGATACTGCCGTCAGACGTATTGTGGAGGCCAGGGAGAAGGAGGAGAATTTCTCCGTGGTGCTCCTTGACTGGAAAATGCCGGATAAGGACGGCGTGGATACGGCCAGGGATATCCGGAGAGTGGTGGGAAATGACATTTCCATAATTATCTTGTCCGCCTATGACTGGCCGGATATCGAGGCGGAGGCATTGGCGGCCGGCGTGAATGCGTTTATCGAGAAACCTTTGTTTAAATCCAGGCTGATCAGGGTGCTCAAGGATGTGCTTGGGCTGGAAAATGAAGAAAAGCAGGCGACGGCACTGGAAAATTTTCAGCAGCAGAATTTTGAGGGAAAAAGGGTTTTGCTGGTGGAGGATAATGAGTTGAATATTGAGGTGGCTGCCGAGCTCCTGGATGTGGTGGGTATCCAGGTGGAGAAGGCGCTGAACGGGAAGCTGGCGGTGGAGTGTGTGTTGGGGCATGAGCCCGGTTATTTTGACCTGATTTTTATGGATATCCAGATGCCGGTCATGGACGGCTACCGGGCGGCCCGGGCTATTCGTTCCTCCGGACGGGAAGATTTGGCGGATATTCCGATCATCGCCATGACAGCGGACGCTTTTGCGGACGATATCCGGAGAGCGGAGGCGGCGGGGATGAACGGCCACATATCAAAGCCCGTGGATGTTGAGAAGCTGGAAAATATGCTGCGGGCATGGATAAAGTAATGCTGGTTACAGTTCAGCCAGGTCTGTGCATTTACTGCACAGACCGTGAGAATACATATGGCAAGCCAAGAGTGCTGCGGGAATTTCCGGCTATGGCTTGCAGATTTTTTCGGGATTTGCTATAGTGGTGGTTGGCTGATTGAAATCCGGACAAAACACGTATGAGGAGGACGAAAACGTGAAAAAATATGGCGTAAATGAACTGCGCAGGATGTATCTGGACTTTTTTGCATCCAAGGATCATCTTGTGATGAAGAGCTTTTCTCTGGTTCCCCAGAATGATAAGAGCCTGCTTTTGATCAATGCGGGTATGGCTCCCCTGAAGCCCTATTTTACGGGGGCGGAGATCCCGCCGAGGAGACGGGTGGCCACCTGCCAGAAATGTATCCGCACCGGCGATATTGAGAACGTGGGTAAAACGGCCCGCCACGGCACTTTTTTTGAGATGCTGGGAAATTTTTCTTTCGGCGATTATTTCAAACGGGAGGCCATTACCTGGTCGTGGGAATTCCTGACTGAGGTGGTGGGGCTCGATGCGGACAGATTGTATCCTTCCGTTTATCTGGAAGACGATGAGGCTTTCGATATTTGGAATAAGGAGATCGGTATTCCGGCAGAGAGGATTTTCCGTTTCGGTAAAGAGGACAACTTCTGGGAGCATGGCGCGGGCCCCTGCGGTCCCTGTTCGGAGATCTATTATGACAGGGGAGAGAAATACGGCTGCGGCAAGCCCGGTTGTACCGTGGGATGTGACTGTGACCGATATATGGAGATCTGGAATAACGTCTTTACTCAGTTTGAAAATGACGGTAACGGCAATTATGAGACTTTAAAGAATAAAAATATTGATACCGGTATGGGGCTGGAGCGTCTGGCCAGCGTGGTGCAGGATGTGGATTCTATTTTTGATGTGGATACGGTCTGTGCTCTGCGGAACCGGGTTTGTGAGATCAGTGGTAAGACTTATAAGGAGAAATATGATGATGATGTGTCTATCCGCCTGATCACGGATCATATCCGCTCGGCAACTTTTATGATTTCCGACGGTATCATGCCCACCAACGAGGGGCGGGGCTATGTACTGCGCCGTCTGATTCGCCGTGCCGCCCGCCACGGCCGTTTGCTCGGTGTTGGCGGTGTGTTTTTGGCGGACTTAAGTGCCACCGTGATCGAGGGATCTAAAGACGGTTATCCGGAGCTGGAGGAGAAGAAAGAATTTATATTCAAGGTACTGACTAATGAAGAGACCCAGTTCAACAAGACGATCGACCAGGGGCTGCGCATTCTCGGGGAACTGGAGGCCCAGCTTCAGGAAAGAGGCGGGAAAATCTTAAGCGGCAGCGATGCTTTCAAACTCTATGATACCTATGGCTTTCCCATGGATCTGACGAAGGAGATTCTGGAGGAGAAGGGATATCAGATTGATGAGGACGGTTTTGCCAAAGAGATGGAGGCTCAGCGTGTCCGCGCCCGCTCCAGCCGTGAGGTGACGAATTATATGGGGGCGGAGGCCACTGTCTATGATGAGATCGATCCGTCGGTGACAACGGAATTTACCGGTTATGATACTTTGAGCGGCACATCAGAGGTCACGGTGATGACGACAGCCACGGAGATTGTTTCTTCTCTGATGGAAGGTCAGGAGGGCACGATTTTTGTGGAACGGACGCCTTTCTATGCCACCATGGGCGGCCAGGAGGGAGATACGGGTGTGATCCGGACGGAGAATGGTGAATTTGCTGTCCGGGAGACCGTCAAACTGCGGGGAGGTAAGTATGGCCACGTGGGTGCCATGGTTTCCGGTATGATCAGCGCGGGGGAGACGGTGACACTGGAAGTGGATCCCATGTCCCGGCAGGATACCTGTAAAAACCACAGTGCCACGCATCTGCTGCAGAAAGCGCTGAAAGTGGTTCTGGGTTCCCATGTGGAGCAGAAAGGTTCCCTGGTGACGCCCACCAGGCTTCGTTTCGACTTTGCCCATTTCCAGGCCATGACTGCAGAAGAGATTGCCCGGGTGGAGGAGCTGGTGAATCAGGAGATCCAGGCATCCCTTCCCGTAGAGACGAAAGTGATGGGACTGGAGGAAGCCAAGAAATCGGGGGCAATGGCTCTCTTTGGCGAAAAATATGGCGATGAAGTCCGCGTGGTATCTATGGGAGATTTTTCCCGGGAGCTCTGCGGCGGTACCCATGTGGCAAATACGGGGGCAATCACTTCCTTTAAGATTGTTTCCGAGGCGGGTGTGGCCGCGGGTGTGCGGCGTATTGAGGCACTGACCGGAACAAATGTGACGGCCCATTATGCGGCCATGGAGCAGGAGATGAACCGGATTGCGGCGGTATTGAAATGCAGCCCGGCGGATATTCTGGACAGGCTAACCCATCTCCAGGCGGAAGTTAAGACGCTGCACAGCGAGAATGAATCCCTGAAAAGCAAACTGGCCCAGGATTCCCTCGGGGATGTGATGGATCAGGTGACGGATGTAAAAGGCGTGAAGGTGCTGGCTACGGCGGTCAGGGACGTGGATATGAACGGTCTGCGCGATCTGGGCGATCAGCTCAAGGAGAAGTTGGGCGAGGGCGTCGTGGTACTGGCGTCCGTAAACGGCGGCAAGGTGAATCTGATGGCTATGGTCACCGACGGCGCCATGAAGCAGGGGGCCCATGCCGGGAATCTGCTCAAGGCCGTGGCGAAGATCGTGGGCGGCGGCGGCGGCGGACGCCCCAATATGGCTCAGGCCGGCGGCAAGAATCCGGAGAAGGTGGATGAGGCCATCCGGGCCGTGGCCGGTGTGGTTGAAGGGCAATTGAAATAAGAGGCTGCCGGTCACAGATTGACCAGTGGCGTTAAGACGGAAAAGGCGGGTGCGAGTCACCTGCCTTTTGTTTACAGGTTCCCATTATGTGTGTTATTATAAAATAGAAATGCATACAGACGGTCCATAAAACGGCAAAAACTGGGGAGGACACGGTTTTGGAAAATATATATGACAGAACGGATAATACTTCGGCGGAGTGTGAGGCCGACATGACGCAGATTTGGGAAATCTTGCAAAATGATCAGGATGTGCCCGTTGGTGATACGTCGAATACAGGTATTACTTTGCAGCTGAAAAAAATCCTGGGTGATATGCCGGGAGGTTTTTTTGTTTATCGCGCGGACGGGGATGGAGAGCTCATATACGCAAATGATGCCCTGATACGGATGTTCGGTTGTGATTCGCTGAAAGAGTTTCGGCAATTTACCGGAAATTCATTTAAAGGGATGGTTCATCCTGAGGATTTTTGCGCCGTGGAACAGAGCATCTGGGAGCAGATTGCCCATAGCCGTTATGATCTGGATCATGTGGAATACAGGATTATCCGTAAAGACGGCGAGATTCGCTGGTTGGATGACTACGGCCATTTTGTACATAGTGAGATGTCCGGAGACGTTTTTTATGTATTTGTCGGAGATGTGACGGAGAAAAAGATCCGTCAGATGGAGGAAAGAAAAGCATTTCTGCAGGAAAAAATGCAGAACGAAAACCGGATCGAGAAATATAATGAAGAGATGGCGTTGATCAACCGGGAATACATGCGCCGGATCGAAACCATTGAGGGGCTGAGTGTGGATTACGACTCCATATTTTACGCTGATCTGGATGCGGACAGTCTGACACCATACCGGATGAGCTATCGGGTAGAGCCGCCGGTGAGACCGGAATGTCCGATTTCTGAATTTGGAAAAATACATGATGGTTTCGTACAGAGATGGGTGATCACCGACGATCGTGAAATTCTGAGCGAGGCTGTACGGCCGGAGACTCTTCACCGGAGACTTGCGGAGGTGAAAAGCTATTATGTAAATTACCGGATTGTGGAGGAAGGGCGGATTAAATATAAGCAGCTCCGTATTGTGGACGTGGGAAAGGAAGGCCGCGGTTCCCAGATCGTGATGGGGTATCGAAATGTGGATGAGGAAACAACCCGTGAGATGGGGAGGAAAAAGGTTCTGGAAGACGCGCTGAAGAAAGCCGAGGCGGCTATTGAAGCTAAAAACGCATTTCTGTCCAATATGTCCCATGATATCCGGACGCCGATGAATGCCATTGTCGGTTTTACTGCGCTGGCAAAAAAGTATATCCACAATGCAGAAAAAGCCAGTGAATACCTGGAGCAGATCGAGGTGTCCAACAAGCAGCTGCTGCTCATTCTCATGGACGTGCTGGAACTGACAAAACTGGAAGCCGGCGGCGGATGTGTCGCGGAGGAGCCCTGCAGTCTGTCTGCCCTTGTAGAGAGTGTACGGGCGGAACTGAGGGAAGACGCCGGGAAAAAGAAGATTACATTTAACGTAGATTTGTCAGAGGTAATGCATGACGAAGTAATTTCTGACGGTAATAAGATCCGTGAGATACTTATGCGTTTGTCTGATAATGCAGTGAAGTATACCAATCCGGGTGGGCATGTTACTATTTATGTCAAGGAAAAGGAAAATATTCTGACGGATTATGCCTTTTATCAGTTTATAGTGGCGGATAGCGGGGTCGGTATCAGCAAAGAGTTTATGGGGCATATTTTCGAACCCTTTGAGAGAGAAAAAAATACTACCATGGGCGGTGTTTTGGGTTCCGGGCTGGGTCTTGTGATTGCAAAAAATATTGTGGATGCACTGGGCGGGAGCATTGAGGTGGAGAGTACCTGCGGCCAGGGAAGCCACTTTACCGTATCTTTGAGTCTGCACCGCCGGAATGCCCGGGGCAGGACAGGGATGCCCGGTGATGGGCAGAAAACCCGGCAGGAATTTCCGTTGAAACAGAAAATTTTGCTGGTGGAAGACAACGAGATCAATCAGGAGATTGAAACGGAGCTGCTGGAAAGTGACGGGTTCGCAGTGGATACGGCGGAGAACGGGCAAATTGCCGTAGATATGGTGCGGCAGTCTCCGCCGGGCACGTATGGCCTGATCCTTATGGATATCCAGATGCCGGTTATGGACGGTTATCAGGCAGCCCGGGCGATCCGGCAGCTGGATGATGCAAAACTGGCGGATATACCGATCATAGCGTTGTCGGCTAACGCGCTGGAAGAGGATAAGAAAAGAGCCATGGACAGCGGGATGGATGCCCATATGGCAAAGCCGCTGAATGTTGAACTTTTGGAAAAACTGGTGAAGGATATTCTGCGGCAGTAGAATGGGGCCGGGCGGTGACGGGATGCTTAAAAAAATAGAAAATGTGAAAGTTTATACGGAGCAGGGAAATTTTGTACCCGGCGCGGTGATGACGGAGGGGGCTTTTATCCGCCGGATTTTGGCAGGAGAGGCGGGAAACAGAAAACCGGAAGCCGACGGCGCTGCAGAGACTATAGACGGAGGAGGCTGTTACTGTATTCCCGGAATGGTCGATATCCATCTTCACGGCTGTGGAGGAAAGGATTTTTGCGACGGTACGAGGGAGGCTCTGGAGACGATCACCTCCTGGGAAGTTTCCGTGGGCGTGACGGCCATTGCCCCGGCTGTGATGGCCCTGCCGGCGGAAAGGCTGGAGAAAGCTTTAGCCGCGGGTGCGGCTTACCGGAAAGAACAGCAGGAGGGAAAAGCGGTACCGGGCGCAGATCTGGCCGGTATCAATATGGAAGGGCCGTTCATCAGTGCGGTAAAGAAAGGGGCCCAGGACGCCCGTTATATCGTTCCCTGCGACGTGGGACTGTACCGCCGTTTTCAGGATGCTGCCTGTGGGCTGATCCGGTTTGTGGGCATCGCGCCGGAGGAGGGCCGGAACACGGCGGACTTTATCCGCCAGGTGAAAGAGGAAGCCGTGGTAGCGCTCTCACACACCAATGCAGATTATGATACGGCTATGGCGGCTTTTGCCGCAGGGGCCGGTCATGTGGTTCACCTGTATAACGCTATGTCCTCCTGTACCCATCGGGAACCGGGAGTGGCAGGAGCCGTTGCAGACAGTCCCTCTGCGGATGTGGAGTTGATCTGTGACGGCGTGCATGTCCACCCGGCCATGGTACGGGCCGCTTTTAAAATGTTGGGTGCGGGCCGGGTATGTTTGATCAGCGACAGTATGCGGGCCACGGGTCTGTCGGACGGACAGTATACCCTGGGCGGCCTTGCGGTGAATGTCCGGGGAAAGCGGGCCATGCTGGTTTCAGACGGGACCCTGGCCGGTTCCGTCACGTCGCTGCCGGATTGTGTGAGGACGGCTGTCTCCGAGATGGGTATTCCCCTGGAAACGGCGATTGCCTGTGCCACGGCCAATCCGGCAAAAAGCCTGGGCCAGTGGGAGTTGAGGGGCTCCCTCGCTCCGGGTAAACTGGCTGATCTGGTTTTATGGGATGAATGTATGAGGCTTCAGGCAGTGATGAAAGCGGGAGAATGGATTCGCAGGTGACGGTACGGCGCGTCGTCTCTACTCGTCCCAGCCGTCTGTAAAGCGAATATTTACGGAGATGTTGCGGACGATATCGCCCTCTTTCAGATCCATATCCTGGATATCGGAGATGGGGGGGAGCTGCCCGTTGTCGTCGGAGAGTTCGAGCCAGATCCAGTCATAGGCGGCTTCGTTGGCTTTTTCTATGGCGTCATCAAGGGTATCGCCCTCGGCGCGGCAGCATTCCAGGTCAGGGAAATATCCCTCAAAGCTGCCGGAGTCATTTTTATGGAACACGGCGGGATAGATAAATTTCATAATAAACAGCCTCCTCGGTAATTTTTCTGATAATGATTTTAGCACAGCCCGGTGGAGGCTTCAAGGGATACGGGAGAAAGAGTATGGAGGGATTGAGTACATTATGCTACATAGAGGACAGGGGCCGCTATCTGATGCTGCACAGGACGGTGAAGAAACAGGATGTCAATAAAGACAAATGGATCGGTGTAGGAGGCCATTTTGAGCCGGGGGAGAGCCCGGAAGAATGCCTGCTCCGGGAAGTTTTCGAGGAGACGGGATACCGCCTTACTTCCTATCGTTTTCGGGGAATGGTGACTTTCTTATCCGGAGACGGGGTCACGGAATACATGCACCTGTTCACGGCAGACGGATTTGAGGGTACACCAGCAGCCTGTGATGAGGGAGAGCTGGAATGGGTGCCCATAGACCGGATCGAGTCGCTGAATATCTGGGAGGGGGATAAGATTTTTTTCCGTCTTCTGGCCGAAGACAGACCGTTTTTTTCTCTAAAACTGGTTTATGACGGAAAGGGAGGGCTTTTGTCCGCCGTTTTGGACGGTCAGCCGCTGGAGATATCCGGGATATAATGAGTCCTTGCAGGCGTTTACACATATTTTCTTTCGTTCTGCCGGCCCGGTTATGGTATTGGGAAAAATGGGTATACTGACAGCATAAGGAGGCTGTCAGTTATGAAAATATTATTTTTTGATACCAAGAGTTATGATAAAGATTCTTTCGAGAAAGAGAAAAGAAAATATCCTTCTCTGGAGATTGATTATCTGAAAACGGATCTGGCGCCCCGGACGGCGCAGCTGGCCCACGGGTATGACGCAGTATGCGCCTTTGTCAATTCCGATGTGGGTACGGATACCGTGGAAAGGCTTCATGAGGCCGGGGTGAAAACCATTCTGATGCGGTGCGCCGGATATAACAATGTCTCTCTGGAAACGGCTGCGCGCTGCGGTATCCGGGTGCTTCGGGTGCCGGGTTATTCTCCGGAGGCCGTGGCCGAGCATGCCATGGCCCTGGCGCTGGCTGCCGACAGGCGGATGCATAAGGCCTACGTCAAAGTACGGGAGAATGATTTTTCCCTGGGAGGCCTGATGGGTTTTAATTTTTACCGGAAAACGGCCGGGATCATCGGTACGGGTAAGATCGGTGCGGCCATGGCCAGGATCTGCCGAGGCTTTGGCATGGAGGTAATCGCTTATGATTTGTATGAGGATAAATCTCTTAAGGAATTTGTCACTTATAAACCTCTGGAGAAAGTATTGGCCGAGGGCGATCTGATCTCCCTGCACTGTCCGCTGACAGATGAAACGTACCATCTGATCAACCGGGAGACCATCGCCAGAATGAAGGATGGTGTAGTGCTGGTGAATACTTCCCGGGGAGCGCTGGTGAAGACGGAAGATCTGATAGAAGGTATACGTGCGAGAAAATTTCACGGAGTGGGCCTGGATGTGTATGAGGAGGAGTCCAGCAATGTGTTTGAGGATCGATCCGACGAAATTCTGGAGCATTCCACCACGGCCAGACTGCTGTCTTTTCCCAATGTTATGATTACCTCTCATCAAGGTTTTTTTACGGCGGAGGCCCTGGCTGCCATTGCGGATACTACATTGCAGAATGCCATGGACGCGCAGCAGGGCAGGGAAAATAGTAATATTTGCCGATAACGGGAATATGGATTTGTGAAGTTTTTTTGAACTTTTGCGAAAAACTGTGACAAAAGATGGTTTTGTGCTATAATTCAGTCTGTATGAGTCGGGGAGACTCCCGGCAGATGATATGTGCCGGTTCTTGACAGTTTGTGACGGTTTGGTTTTACCGAACCGTTGCAGCGAGCAGACAGCCAGAAGTGACAGTGTAGAATGGAGTAGTAAAATGAATCATTGGAAAGTAATGGGCGCCAGGTCTCTGGCCGGCGTCCTCACGGTGGGAATGCTGATGGGGCAGCCGTCCCTTATATGGGCAGCGGATTCTGCTGCCCATACGTCTGACGTTTCTGCAAAGGAAAAAGTCTCTGATCTATCAAAAGACAAGGATTCTGTGCCAGAGCCGTCGGTTCCGGAAAAATCGGATACGGGCAAGGCCGATAAAGAGAAGCCGGACGAAGAG
>DPJQ01000002.1:23229-24891 GCA_003542935.1 Lachnospiraceae bacterium
AAAACGGATAAAGAGAAGCCGGACAGCGGAAAATCGGAAGGCAGCGGCTCATCATCCGGGCTGCCGGAGGGAGAAAGCCCTTCCTCCGTGGTACCGGACGGGAAAGAACCTTCCTCTGTGGCGCCGGATGAGAAAGAGCCCTCTTCTGTAGTGCCGGGCAGTGATGGGCAGACATCCCAGATACCGGACAGTGGAAACGGATCTTCTGTGGTGCCGGAGCCGGATACTGAGCCTGGCTCTTCTGAAATACCGGGAAGCAGCGTGACGAATGATCCGTCTCTGCCGAGTGATTCTGAAATACCGGAAAGCGGCAGTCAGATTGTGCCGGGGAGCAGTGTGGTGGATCTTCCCGAAGAAGAAGAACCGGAGGAGGAAGAAGAGGAAGAGGATGAAGAACTGGAGGACGAGAACAAAGTCCGGGCCGGGAAGGATTTTTACATAGGGCAGCTCAAATCTCAGTTCCATATGGTGTTTGCCGAGAATTTTGCGGACATCATGGAAGACATTGAAAAGGAAAATTTCGCCGGTAACGGACTGGATCAGGAAGATGCTTTTGCGGCTGAATTGCTGGAAAAGGGGCAGAAGGATATTTACCATGCGCCGAACTGGAAAGATATTGTTGCCGTATACGTCCTTTTACAGAAGCAGGCCGATCAAACGACCTTCTATTTTGATGAAGACCACAAAGAGGCCATTGCCGAAGTATATGCCCGGATGAATCCCGTGCAGGAAGTGGCCGGTGAGAAGACGTATATATCTTTTGATGTGGGAAACTATGCTGATCAGGAAGAACTGAAAAAGGAGGACCGGGAAATTCTGGAGCGGTACAGCGGTAAGGAGTGCATTCTGTTGTGTGCGGCTCTGACCGGTGCCAGAGGCCTGGTCGACGGCACCTTCGGCAGTGAAGTGTCGAAGGAGCGGGCGGATATCGTGGCAGCCGCGTATACCTTAGTCGGTAAGATTTCCTATTTTTTCGGCGGCAAATCGTCGGCCATCGGCTGGGATGACCGCTGGGGAGATAAGAGGGAGGTGACGGCTGAAGGTTCCCGTTCCACCGGCAAGACCCGGAGATATGGCCTGGACTGCAGCGGTTATGTTACCTGGTCATTTATCAACGGCTATGGAAAGGCCAGTGCTTCAGGGAAAATCGGCAACGGTACCCGTGCCCAGTGGTATGCGTCCCGTAAAATTGAGAAAGATGAGGAGATTCTTCCGGGAGATTTGGTATTTTTACAGGGACCCGAACACAGCGGAATCAACCACGTAGGCCTGGTGGTCGGCGTGAAGGAGAATGGGGATGTGATCGTATCCCACTGTAGTTCCGGCCACAACGGTGTAGTGGTGCAGGAGGCCTCAAGGGCCGGATTTAAGTACATCCGCCGCCCGAAATGTTTTGCGGACGGAGATAAAGAAGCTGAAAAAATTTTGAAGCAGGAGCAGAAGCTTCAGAAGAAAGAGAAAAAGAAACAGGATTCCCCTTATATCAGTAAAGATGTAAAAGTGAAGCTGCGGACGCCTGCGGACAAAGAAGCAGAAAAAGAGCAGAAGAAGCAGGAGGAGAATGTTTTTGGCAGTATTGAGAAGGATGAAAAGGAGCAGGGAGAGCCGTTGATCTCCAATATCCTTCAGAAGGAATAAATTATTGTAACTGTGAAGGTACTG
>DPJQ01000002.1:25231-25362 GCA_003542935.1 Lachnospiraceae bacterium
ATTATTGTAACTGTGAAGGTACTGGCTAGTTATAAATTTATTTTATGTTTTTTGCTAAAAGGGCGATATGTTTGCATTTGGGAGGGCATATCGTCCTTTTTTTGTCGAATTTTGACGCTAAAATGGGGGGT
>DPJQ01000002.1:25668-25808 GCA_003542935.1 Lachnospiraceae bacterium
GGGTAAGTGGGAGAAACTGTAAAAAAATAGTAAAAATGTAATTGCTAAGGCGGGCAGTTAGTGATACAGTAGAGTAAGTCGGAAAGGGACAGGTATGGTGCACAAAAGAGCTTTTTTATTTGACATGGACGGCACCCTGC
>DPJQ01000002.1:26133-35365 GCA_003542935.1 Lachnospiraceae bacterium
TTTGACATGGACGGCACCCTGCTGGATTCGATGGGATGCTGGCAGCATTTGGGCGAGGCCTATCTGTTGAGTCGGGGGATTGCGCCTGAAAGGGATTTGGATCAGGCATTGGCAGCTATGTCCATGAGAGAATCGGCTGTATGGATGAAAAAGAATTATGGCCTGCAGGAAGATCCGGAGCGCATAGTGGCGGATATTTTGAAGAGTGTGGAAGAACGGTATCGCATGCAGGCCCCGTTGAAACCTGGTGTGAGGAAATTTCTCGATAAATGCAGGGCTGAACGGATCCCCATGTGTGTGGTGACGGCCACGCCGAAACGATATGCCGTACCGGCGCTTAAACGGCAGGGAGTGCTGGAGTTGTTTCAGTTCGTTTTGGACTGCGAGGAGTTGCCCGGAGGCAAACATCGCCCTGATGTGTATGACCAGGCATCCACCCGGCTGGGAGTGCCGACGGAGTTCTGCGTGGTATTTGAAGATGCGGCTCATGCCCAGCAGACGGCAAGTCGGGCCGGCTATTATGTGATAGGGGTGGACGACTTGTCGGAGAAGATACCGGTGGCAGACAGACTGGCATTTTGTGACCGTTTTATTTATTCTTTTGAAGAACTGTCCCTGCGGGACGGTGTTCTGACAGGAGGGGAATATGGAAACCAGGGAAGTGCTGAGACGTTTTAAAGAGGGGGCTATTTCCATGGAGGAAGCGGAACATTATTTCCGCAGAGAACCCTTTGAAGAGATGGAGTATGCCAAGCTGGATACCCACAGGGAAATACGTTCGGGTTTCCCGGAGGTGGTCTATTGCAGCGGCAAGGCGGATGAGCACCTGTTACAGATTTTCAAAAAACTGTATGAAAAGAACGGGGAAGTATTCGGAACCAGGGCGAGTGAACAGCAGTATGAGCTGGTGCGCGGGGAGATTCCCGGGATACAGTATGACCCGATTTCTCATATATTGATGGCAGAAAAAAAGGGCGGTACAAAGGTCGGCAGAATTGCCGTCTGTACGGCGGGAACGGCAGACATACCGGTGGCGGAGGAAGCCGCCAGGACGGCGGAGTATTTCGGAAGCCGGGTAGATCGGGTGTTTGACGTGGGCGTCAGCGGTATCCACAGGCTGTTTTCGCGGCTGGAAGTGATTCAGGATGCGAATTGCGTCGTCGCGGTGGCCGGCATGGAAGGAGCTCTGGCCAGTGTACTTGGCGGCCTGGTGGACAAGCCGGTGATCGCCGTGCCCACCTCTGTGGGCTACGGGGCCAGTTTCCAGGGGCTGTCGGCGCTGCTCACCATGGTAAACTCCTGCGCAAACGGCATAGCCGTGGTAAATATTGATAATGGATACGGCGCAGGCTACATAGCGACACAGATTAACAGATTGGCGGTGAGAGGAAATGGGTAAATCTCTGTATCTGGAGTGTGAATCCGGTATCAGCGGAGATATGACGGTGGCGGCCCTGCTGGATTTGGGGGCCGATGAAACTGTATTGAGAAAGGCCATGGACAGCCTCCCGGTGAAAGGCTTTTCTATCCGGGTCAGCCGTGTAAAAAAAGCGGGGCTGGACGTCTGTGATTTTGATGTATGCCTTGATGACGGACACGAAAATCATGATCATGATATGAAATGGCTTTATGGAGAGCAGAATGAGGACGGGCATAGATATGACGGGCACAGTCATGAGAACCATGTTCATGACGATCATGCGCACGAGATTCACAGTCATGACGGCCATGCGCATCGTGGTATGAGAGAAATTCTCGATATTATCGAACAGGCTGACATGACCGTCCGGGCTAAAGACATGGCAGTGCGTATCTTTACGGTATTGGGAGAGGCGGAGGCGAAGGCCCATGGAGCTTCGCTGGAGACTGTACATTTTCATGAAGTGGGAGCCGTGGATTCTGTCGTAGATATCCTTTCTGCGGCAGTGTGCCTGGATAACCTGGATGTGACAGAGCTTATTGTCCCTTATCTGTGCGAGGGACAGGGAAGTATCCGCTGCCAGCACGGATTGCTGCCCATCCCTGTGCCGGCGGTGACAAACATCGTGCAGGCCTGTGGCATTCCCATCAGGCAAACCGATATCCGGGGAGAGTTGGTCACGCCTACGGGCGCGGCCGTTGTGGGGGCGCTGTGTACGGGCCGTCGGCTGCCGGAGAGTTACCGTATTCTTGCGGTGGGGCTGGGGGCCGGTAAACGGGAGTATGAACGCCCGGGCATTCTGCGTGCCATGATGATCGATCCCTTCGGGCGGACGGAGGATACGGTATACAAACTGGAGAGTAATATTGATGACTGTACAGGGGAGGGCCTTGGCTATGTGATGGAGCGGCTTTTTGCCGCCGGAGCCAGAGACGTTCATTATACGCCGGTATATATGAAGAAAAACAGGCCGGGCTATCAGCTGAACGTGGTCTGTGATGAGGCCCGGATAAGCGAGCTGGAGCAGATTATTTTCCGTGAGACCACGACCATAGGTATCCGCAGGATACGGATGGAGCGTGCGGTGCTGGAGCGTGAGAGACGTACGGTTGCAACATCCTTTGGAGATATAGAGGTCAAGGTTTGCAGCAGTCCGGATGTAAGGAAAGTATATCCGGAATATGAGAGTGTAGCCGCTGTCTGCCGAAGGGAGAATCTTCCCTTTGACAGAGTATATACGGCAGTCCGGGCGGAATGCAGGGATAAACTTTTTACTTCCTGAAAAAGGAATGAGTGAAAAGTATCGGCTGCATTTGCGGTTCATATCGAAAATCACGAAAGAGAGAACAGGAGGATAGGAGCCATGAGCCAGAAAGAGGAAATCAGGGATGCGGGAGCAATGGTCCGTTCACGTGTGGAATCCTTGCGCGCCCTTATGCGTAAGAAGGAGATTTCCATGGTGATTGTCCCCACAGAGGATTATCACGGTTCGGAATATGTGGATGCCCATTTTCGTACCAGGAAATATATCACCGGTTTTACGGGATCGGCGGGAACGGCGGTGATCGGCCGGGAGGAGGCGTGCCTGTGGACGGACGGACGATATTTTATCCAGGCAGCCGCAGAGCTTGACGGTACCGGCATTATTCTCCAGAAAATGGATGAGGAGGGTGTGCCCACGATACGGGAATATGTGGAGAAGCATCTGGAGGCGGGCGATTGTCTGGCTTTTGACGGCCGGGTAGTGAGCGCTATAGACGGCGAAAAATATGCAAAAATCGCTGAGAAAAAGCGGGCCCGGATCTGTACAGAGGAAGATCTGGTGGGGCAGTTGTGGAGAGACAGGCCGCCCTTCCCGGTGCATCCGGCCTGGATCCTTGAGGAAAGCTTCGCGGGAAAGTCCGCGAAGGAAAAACTGGCTGATGTGCGGGTTGAGATGAAAAAGGCGGGAGCCAATCTTCATTTACTGTCAGACTTGTGCGATATCGCCTGGCTTCTGAATATCCGGGGTAATGATATTCCCCATGTGCCGGTGGTGCTGTCTTATCTTCTGATGGGGGAAAACTGGTGTACCTGGTATGCGGATATGGGTGTGCTGAGCGAGGAGGTACAGACATATCTGAAAGAGCAGCAGGTGCAGGTGCGCCCCTATGAGGAGGTCTACCGGACCCTGGGAGAGCTGCCGCCCTACAACCGGATACTGTTGGATAAGAAGTCTGTCAATTACAGCCTGTTAAACAGTATCCTTGACGAATATCAGATCGTTGACGGAGTGAATCCCGAGCAGAAAATGAAGGCAGTCAAAAATCCGGTGGAGCTTGAAAATATCCGAAAGGCCCATGTGAAGGATGCGGCGGCCATGATCCATTTTATCCGCTGGGTCAAGGAACATGTGGGCAAAGAGACGATTACGGAACTGTCGGCCAGCAAATATCTGGCTGAATGCAGGCAGCGTCAGCCGGGATTTCTGGATCTGTCTTTTGAGACGATTGCAGCTTACGGCCCGAATGCAGCCATGATGCACTATCAGCCCGGAGAAAAAAGCAACGCGGAATTGAAGCCGGAGGGCCTGCTTTTGGTGGATTCCGGCGGCCATTACCGGGAGGGTTCCACGGATATCACCCGGACCATCGTGCTTGGCAGCCTCACGGATGAGGAAAAAAGGATGTATACCAGCGTCTGCATCGGTAATCTGGCTCTGGCAAATGCACGGTTCCTCTATGGCTGTTCGGGTTTGAACCTGGATATTCTCTGCCGCGAACCGCTGTGGAAACAGGGGATTGATTACAAATGCGGTACGGGCCACGGAAACGGCTATCTGCTCAATGTCCATGAGGGTCCCAACGGTTTCCGCTGGCGTATGCGGCAGGATTCGATGTCGGTGCTGGAGGAAGGCATGGTGACTACGGACGAGCCGGGAGTCTATATGGAGGGAAAGTACGGCATCCGTATTGAGAATGAACTGATCTGCACCAGGGATAGTAAAAATGAATATGGGCAGTTTATGCGTTTTGAAAATATCACGTATGTTCCGGTCGATTTGGACGCCATTCTGCCTGAAATGATGAGTAAAGAGGACAGGGAGAATCTGAACAGTTATCATCGCATGGTTTACGAAACCATGGCTCCCTGTCTGGATGAGGAAGATCGTCTGTGGCTGAAAGAAAACACCAGAGAAATTTAATATGGGCCGCCGTGATCGGTTCGGTGATGCTCTGTCTGTCAAATGTGGGAGGCCATGTGCGGGCCTCCGTCCTGGAGGCAGCCGGACAGCCGACGCTGGTATACGGCGATGCAAATCTGGCGGATGAGGATGCTTTTGTGCTGCTGATTTTCGGTGACGGGTTCAGGGCGGACGAGCAGGCTCTGTTCTATGAGCAGGCCAGGACTGCGGCCGTCTACACTATGAATACTTCTCCCTATGACGAACTGTCCCGGCTGTGTAAAGTTTATGCCTATGGTACGGTTTCCGTTGAATCCGGTGCTCTGGGTGATCATGCCCGGAATGTGCGGGAAGCTAATGAAGATTCCCGGGATACCTGTTTTGGCAGCCATTTCTGGAGCTATGGGATGCAGCGTTTGCTGAGCCTGGAACCGGAGGACGAGCTGAAAGTGGAAGCGCTGCAGGAGGAAGTTCTGCCGACAGCGGATTACAGCATTCTTTTAGTCAATTCTACTGTGTACGGCGGCAGTGGCGGGAATATCTGCGTGGCTTCTCTTCATGAGAGTTCCATGGAAATCCTTCTGCATGAGTTGGGACATACGGTGGCCAAGCTGGCTGACGAATACTGGGCCGGGGATGAGTATGCGGAGGAGGCTCCCAACATGACAACGGAAAGTGACCCAAAGAAAGTCCGTTGGAGCAGCTATGTGGGCGTGGATGGCGTGGGGGTATATCCTTACTCACATGGAAAAGAAGGGTGGTATAAGCCATCCGAAAATTGTAAAATGCAGTATCTGGGCAAAGAATATGAGTTTTGTGACGTATGTAAAGAGGCCATTCGGAAAGCAGTCTGTGAACAGTCCTCTCCGGAAGCGGTCAGGAGATTGCTGGGGGAACAGGACGGGGAAATAACAGCCGGGAATTTGCCCCAAAACGAAGAGGCTGCGGGCAGCCCGGGACAGGAAAGCCTGGTGGATGCCGAAGGGCAGAAAAGTGTCACAGATGGATCCGGGGCGGAGACCGGCCACGGAGCCGATCTGCCTGAAGAGGGAAGTATGGAGGAAAGCCCCAGATCATCCGGCGTCGGACAATCCGTGCCGGGAGAGGGAGCCGGAATAAAAGAGAATCCTTCTGTGATATCTTCTGACGATGATATCAGCCTTTCAACGGCAGCAGTAATATTTGTTGTCTCGGCAGCGTTGATTGTCATTGTGAACTGGCAGGGCAAAGGCCGCAGGCACAGACGATAATACATTTGTTAAAGATAGGGCGTCCCCGGGATTTCCGGGTAGCTGCCCATGGAGATCAGGAGCTGCAGGCCGATCTCCCTGGCTGTCAGTACCGACTCTTTGACGGCGCCGGCATCCCCGGTGACTGCCACGATCACTTCATTGGAATGGCTGGTGCCCCGGTTCGGCGTCATGTAGGAGATGATCTTCACGTCGGCGGATTTCAGGGCCCGGTCGGCCATGACGAGGCCGATGGCGGCGGGAGAACCGCAGAAAAATCCGAAAGCTTCTCCCGGCGGGGCGTTAAAAGCTATCTGCAGGGCTTCCCCCGAACGGGCGGAATAGGCAAATTCCAGATGTCCGGCCTGACTGATATAAAGCTCTCCGGCATTACGGTTGGTGAGCTCCAGGGTCAGCTCTATGGCATGGCGGGCTTCCTCCACATTCCTGCCTCCCAGCACGATATAATTGCCGTGGCCGCCCCAACCTTTGGTATCCCGGGGGAGTTCGATGGAGAGAACGGAGGTATTGGTGGCTTTTACGGCGTCATCTACTGCCGTGATCTGTCCGGCGGCGCCGGTGCGGGAACTGAACACACCCAGGGCCCGGTAGTTTTCGGGAATACCCATGGCTTTATGGAGCTGATCATCCACACCGCCGATCACCAGCCCGATGGAGTCCAGAACCGCCGTCCCGACAAATTCTGTCAGGGTACAGTTGGTGGAAATATCCTGTATATTCATAAAATGTCCTCATTGGCGGCCTGTGCAGATGATGCACAGGCCGTTGGTTTTGCATTTTTCTGTATTCCATTATAGGAGAAGGAAGAGGAAAAGTCAATTCAGTAACAGTTCAGCCCATTAGAAGTTCACTTTGAATTCGCGGGTTGAAAGAAATGCTTTTGGGTGATACACTGTCTTAAAAAGACAAAAGAGAGGAACGTATATGAAAAAATCTACTATCTGTGTGCAGGGCGGCTACACTCCCGGAAACGGCGAAGCCCGTGTCCTGCCGATCACCCAGAGTACCACATTCAAATACGATACCAGCGAGGAGATGGGCAAGCTCTTTGACCTGGAGGCCGAAGGATATTTTTATACCCGCCTGGCTAACCCCACCTGTGACGCCGTGGCGAAGAAGATCTGCGATCTGGAGGGCGGTGTGGCGGCCACGCTGACATCCTCAGGGCAGGCGGCCACGCTGTACGCTGTGACCAATATCTGTGAGGCAGGGGATCATGTGGTCTGCGCTGCCAAAGTATACGGCGGTACATCCAATCTGCTAAATGTCACGCTGAAACGTTTCGGCATCTCCTGTACTCTGGTGGATCAGGATCTGTCCGAGGAAGAGCTCGAGACGTATTTCCGGCCGGAGACAAAAGCAGTGTTTGGAGAGACCATCGCCAATCCCGCGGGTTCCGTGCTGGATATCGAGAAATTTGCCCGGCTGGCCCATAAGCATGGCTGCCCGCTGATTGTGGACAATACTTTTGCCACACCCATCAACTGTACTCCCTTTACTTTCGGGGCCGATATCGTGACCCACTCTACCACGAAATATATGGACGGCCACGCTATGGCCGTGGGCGGCTGTGTGGTGGACAGCGGCAATTTTGACTGGATGGCCCATGAAGATCGTTATCCCGGTCTGACTACGCCGGACGAGTCCTACCACGGTATCGTATATGCGGAGAAATTCGGGAAGTGCGGCTATATCCAGAAGATTGTGGCCCAGCTCACCCGGGATATGGGCGCCTGCCAGTCTCCGATGAATGCATTCCTGACCAATGTGGGCCTGGAGACGCTGCATCTGCGCATGGCACGCCACTGTGAGAATGCGCAGAAGGTCGCACATTATTTAAAGAATCATGAGAAAGTGGCGTGGGTAGAATACGCAGGCCTGGAGGGAGATAAATATTACGATTTGGCCCGGAAATACCTGCCGAACGGCGTCTGCGGCGTGCTTTCTTTCGGGCCCAAAGGCGGCAGGGAAGGGGCCATGCGTTTTACCAACGCTCTGAAGATGATCGCCATCGTGACCCATGTGGCCGATGCCCGCACCTGCGTCCTGCATCCGGCCAGCCACACCCACAGACAGCTCAATGAGCAGCAGCTGGTGGAGGCGGGAGTGCTTCCCGAGCTGATCCGTCTGTCTGTCGGGATCGAGGATGTGGAGGATATCCTGGCGGATCTGGAACAGGCTTTGCAGGCGGTATGATGGATGGGGGGAATCCTTTACAGGATTTCCCCCAAAGTTTCCAAAAGCCGTGCATTCTGTTCCGGCTGCATCACGCAGAAGCGGATATAACGGGAATCCAGGAATGGGAAGCTGGAGCAGTTTCGTATCATCATTCCTTTTCGGATGCAGCAGTCAAAAGCCAGCTGGGCGTCCACATGTTCTTTCAGAATTTTTACAAGGATGAAATTTCCATAGGGTTTATAATATTTCACTGAATCCCATCCGTCCAGAATCCGGCAGATCCGTTCCCGCTCATTGCCGATCAGATTCCGGGTGCGCTCGATGTATTCGTCGTCGGTGAGCATCAGCCGTCCGGCCAGTTCTGCCAGGGAATTGATGGTCCAGGGATTTTTCCGGGTGTTAATTTTCCGGATCAGGTCTATGTTTCCGGTGATAGCATAGCCCAGGCGCAGTCCCGGTGCGGCAAAAAATTTGGATGTGCCCCGCAGCACGATGAGATTATCATAATCGTTGGTGAGGCCCACGGAGGAGATCTCCCGGACATCTGGCGCAAATTCCACATAGGTCTCGTCCACCATCACGAAGATGCCGTGCTCCAGGCAGGTGTTCAGGATCCGCCGCATATCATCCCGTTTCACCGCCGAGGAGGTGGGATTGTTGGGATTGCAAAGTACCAGCAGTTCAAGGGAATCGTTGAGTTTGCCGCACAGATCCTCCACGTCCATCACGAAATCCAGTTCTTCTTTCAGGGGGTAGTAGACGGTCATGCCGCCCCCCAGAGAGATCTCCCGCTCATATTCCGAGTAGGTGGGCCCCAGGATCATGGCTTTTTTCGGCTGCCGGATCTGAATGAACAGGGAAATCAGTTCGGTAGAGCCGTTTCCCACGATCACATTTTCCGCCCGGGCGCCCACATACCCGGCGATACACTGCCGCAGGGCCGTATACTCCCGGTCCGGATAGGCGGTGATCACATCCAGCTGCTCGGCCAGAGCCGATCTCAGCCGGAAACTGATCCCCAGCGGGTTCACATTTGCACTGAAGCTGGTGATATCTTCCTTCTTTATATGATAGATCTCTTCGATCTTTTCCAGGTCACTTCCATGAAAATGGTCTTTATGTTTCAGCATACTGCCCATGTCTGTCCTCCCCACTTGCATCACGGCAAGCATTCGTGTATAATTCTAATAGTTGTGCCGTAACTGTTCAGCACAGGTCGAA
>DPJQ01000270.1:0-366 GCA_003542935.1 Lachnospiraceae bacterium
CATCTTCGCGTGCTCTTTCTCATTGTTCGCCGTGTCAAGGAAAATAGCCGAGATCTGCTCGAACCCTTCTTTCTTTGCCGTACTGGCAAAATACGTGTACTTATTCCTGGCCTGGCTCTCCCCCGCAAATGCGGTGAGCAGATTTTTCTCTGTCTGTGTGCCTGCGTATTTAGATTGTCCCATAATTAACCTCCTGGATTCTGCCCCTCCGCGGGGCTCATTTTTATAGCCTGAAATAATGTTTTGCTATTTCCATGCATTATAGACCTTCTGTCTTTGCCTGTCAATTTCTGATGGTCGACAAAATCTGCATCGTCTGCTTTTATGCTAACAGAATGAGCCAATGTCATTTACTTAAACCGTTAC
>DPJQ01000270.1:668-882 GCA_003542935.1 Lachnospiraceae bacterium
ACAGATGGCAGCGTCCGGACTTAAATAAATGACATTGAGAATGAGCAGTAACGCTTTCATTCTTTCTCATCCATCACACTCAGATAAGCGGGACGGATGATCTTGTTCAGCCCGATCAGCTCCTCGATCCGGTGAGCGCTCCAGCCCGCAATCCGGGCCACCGCGAAGATCGGCGTGTACAGTTCCAGCGGAATACCCATCATCTCATAGACAA
>DPJQ01000270.1:1163-22377 GCA_003542935.1 Lachnospiraceae bacterium
ATAGACAAATCCGCTGTAAAAGTCTACATTCGGGCTCACGCCCTTGAAAATTTTGCGCTTTTGTGCGATCAGCCTGGGGGCTATCTCCTCAATATTGTTGTACAGACGCATATCCTTATCCCGGTGCTTGGCCTTTGCCAGTTTCTCCACGAACTCTTTAAAGATCCTTTCACGGGGATCGGACAGGGAATACACGGCATGTCCCATACCGTAGATCAATCCCTTGTAGTCAAAAGCTTCCTTATCAAGGATCTTCTTGAGGTAGGCCTCCAGTTCCTGTTCATCCTCCGTATCCCGCACATTCTCCCGGATATTCTGGATCATCTCCATTACTTTCAGATTGGCGCCGCCATGCTTGGGCCCTTTCAGGGAGGACATGGCAGCCGCAATGGCGGAATACGTATCCGATCCCGAGGAACTCACCACCCTGGTGGTAAAAGTGGAATTGTTACCGCCGCCATGCTCCATATGCAGCATCAGGGCCACATCGAGCACCTGGGCCTCCAGCTTTGTATATTTTTTATCCGGACGAAGCATCATCAACAGATTTTCCGCCGTTGACAATACCGGGTCCGGACGATGGATATACATACTCTCGTCCTGCTCGTAATGATTATAGGCGTGATAGGCATAGGCCGCCAGCATGGGAAACTCGGCGATAAGCTGTATGCATTGTCCCAGAGCGCTGTCCACATCATTTGTACCTACAGTATGATCGTAGGAAGCCAACGTGAGAATACTCCTGGTCATCGTATTCATAATATCCTTGGAGGGAGCTTTCATAATGACATCTCTGGTAAAATTGGTGGGCAGGTTCCTGCATTTGGACAGGATGGCACAAAATTCATCCATCTCCCGGTCGGTGGGCAGGACACCGAACAACAGCAGATAAGCGGTTCTCTCAAACCCAAACCCCTTGTTTCCATACTGCCGGATCAGATTTTTCACCTGGTAACCTCTATACCACAGTTCGCCGTCGCAGGGAACACGTTTGCCGTTTTCTGTTTTAAATGATACGATCTTAGATATGGTGGTCAATCCTGTTACAACGCCTTTTCCGTCCAGATCCCGAAGGCCCCGATAGACACCGTACTGGCTGAACAGCTCATCCGATATGCTGTCATTTTCACGGCAGATCTGTTCTTTTTGTTTCACGTATTCCATAAAATCCTGTTCAAATCCCAATGATACGTCTCCTTTTCTTCCTTATATATCCATTCTCTACGCTTACTCTATGTATTATAGGGGGTACAATGGGGTTATGTCAACAAAGTATCATGTTGGATTTTGCAGGCTGCCAGCCGCAGAATAAGAATAAGCAGTATCTTTCACAGCACAAATTCACTTTCCCTGGGCAGAACCTCCATATGCAGTTCACAGTCTGACGCATGGGCATCGTTCATATCCAGCACATAATGTACATCCACCGAAAGTTTTCTTTCCTCTTCCCGAAGGCTGTAAAAAGTGGCGGTGATGCCCATGCGGATGGGTCCGAAAGGCGTCGTATAAACCGAAAGATTCTTTTTATTCTCCTCAAAAAGCATATTGGCGCTGATCACACCGTTTTTGATCACTTCCAGCCGGGAGGCAGTGAATTTTACCACGTTAACATTTGGTTGGCCATACCCTTCAAGGAGTTCCTCATACCGTACATAATGGGAATTGTTCCTCAGATAATGTTCTCCCACCGCCACCATCTCCAACGGCTCATCCGGCTCCCCCCCGTCAGCCCTCTGCGTACCGCGGATGCGTATGATTACCTCGTCTGTCATATATGTATCCTCCCTTTCTGCCTGCACATAACTGTCACAGATTTTTCCGGCGGCCTGTGCATCATGCCCCGGCACAGGCCTGCCCGGACGGCCGTCATCCATACCGGCCACGAAAGACAGCTTATCATATACGGAGGAATATCTCAAGCGCCGGAATCCGTAAATGCTCTACCACACAGAGAGCAACTCATTCAGCCTGCTCCCCGAAGTGATTTGCCGGTAACTGTCCTCGGAGAGCAATTCCCGCAGCAGGCTGTCCATCTCATCTGAAAAGCTGTCGGATGAAAAGCAAAGACCCGGATAGAGGATGCACCACCAGTTTGCTCCGCCTGCCCGGCCGATCCGAATCTCCAGAGCATCATAGAGGCCGGCAGGCAGAGTGTAGGGACCATACGTTTTAGCCGGGAATGTGGTGCAGGTGAGACTGACAGCCGCGGTATAGCCCAGAGAAGCAGCCAAACCTTTCACTTTTTCCTCCGCCTGGGGAAGCAGTTTACCGATACGGCGAACCGCCTCATCCCGCCCACGGCAGTCCGACAGGCGAGGCGCCAGCCACTCCAGCATCTGCTGTGTTACCAGCATTTTGGCAGCCTGGGCACCTACGGAATCGTCGTCACCCACCACATGGAAACGCCAGACTTTTCCCGCCACCTCCCGCTGCACCAGACGGTTTTCCAGAACAGACATGGATATACCTAAAGCCATCACTGTGAGAAAAAATACCACGAAATATCTTATGAGCCCCGGATGATGACAAACCGCAGAGTCTTTTTCCCGGCGCAGAGCGCACGGATCCTTTTCCCCGCAGACCCGATTCTCCGCATTACAATCACATTCTTCTCCGTATTTCATGCCGTTTTCCACATTCCCCATACGTATTTTTCCATATCCTTTCTCATTCCAGGCAGGGCCGGCCTGCCTGTAGCTTTACAACCGGTATCTCTTTGTCATACCGCCCGTTTTCCCATGACGTCAGAAGCTTCCGCAGCTTTAAAGGCTCTCTGGTCTGCTCCTGCTGATTTTCATAGATGCCGCCCAGATAGTCTCCCAGGGAAGAATCCCCCAGATCGGCCTCCGCCAGTTCCCGTACATCCTCGCTCTGATAGACGAAACTGTTCTCATCCATGCGCCACAACGCCGCCAGCTCCGCAAAAAGTCCCCTGGCCACGGGACGGTTGGACAGCAGACTGTCGTCCAGCACCACCGCTTTGACATGTCCCAGATCCAGATAGTGCTCGTTTGAGCGTGCAAATTCATACAAGACTTCCCTAAACGTGGCGCCTACATAGCATTCCTCCTGATCCTGGGCAGATTTTCCGTTCTCAGAAGTCACCTGGCCGTCGGACTTACCCTGACTTCCCTGTCCTTTCTGTCCACCTTCGGAACCGCCTTCGCTGCCACCGGATTCTCCCTGGCCTCCGGAGCCGCCGGAAGAATCCCCACCGCCCTCCGGGACCGTCTCCAAAAACCACACCTTATACCCATCCTTCTGCCAATCCACGCACATGGCCAAAGCGTAAGCACGGTCCTGGGCCTCCACGCAGGAGTAGCCGTAGATCCACACTGTCACCGCCAATATCACCAGTGCGGCGACGTCTTTGATCCGTCGGGCGTCCTCCGACAACCGGGGCAGACCCAACACGCCCAAAAGCTCATCCACTTTACCCAGAATCAACCCCATAGCCAGAAGGCCGGAAAAGACCAGCGCCGCTACCCACAGCACATCCAGCCGCTCGATAAATTTTCCCGGCAGGCTTAACCCCTGCAGAAGGCTCACCGTGGGCCATTTGCGATAGCCTGCCCCCTGTGTGCCATAGACCACCACCAACAGCAGACAAAATGCGGCCTGTATCCCGCCCATGGCCAGATACAGCCATTCTTTTCCGCCGGGCCAGCGTCTTTTTCCCTGACCGGCCGGATTCCCCAGCATCAGCACATACCAGCTCAGGCCCAGGTACAGCAGCATGGCCTGGGCTATATGCCGGGCATCGATCTGTCCCAGCAGTTTTACATAGGATGTGTCAATCTGCCGTGCCGACATAAGCAGCAGCCCGGTAAAGATCACTGCCAGCCATTTCCATGAGATATAGACAAACCGCCGCCAGACAGCGCTGCGCCGCCCCACGCCGAGAAGCAGAAAAAACAGATACAGCGCCAGAGCAAACCGCCAGTCCATCCCCTCCAGCACCCAGTCTGCCGTTATTTCCGCCAACAGCCATAGTACAGCCGCGAATACTGCCAGCAACCAGACGATCATCAGACCGGCGGCCAGCTCATTGTGAGGATTTTTCTCACTTTCGAATGTGTTATTTTCCCCCTGTCGATCCCCCCACAGCCGCTGCAACACACACAGACATACAGTGGCCAACGCCACGCCAATGGCCCCGCTTGTCCCGCAGAAAGCCGGAATCCGGGATGTGACGAGAAGGAAAAATCCTTCCGCTATGCCCAAATAGGTATATGGCTGTAAATGATGCTCCCGTCTCATGCCTGACCTCCCCGACTGCCTTTTTTCGTTGTACGCGTTTTTCTGTCGCTCATTTTTGTATCCTCTGTTTTCCCCTCATTTTCCCGAAGACGCACAGCCTGATCCCTGGGGACGTAGTAAGGGCGATAGCGCAGGAAACGCATAGGTGCGCGCCATACCCGGTCATTTTTCTCAAGGGTCTTCGGTTTGCCGATCCGCAGATAGGGCACACCGAAGCTCTCCAGGCCGCACAGATGAAGGCCCAGCAGATACAGGCCCCCGGCGATACCGGCCAGTCCCAGAAAACCACCCAGCAGGATGAACAGATATTTGACCAGCCGCAGGGCCGCCGACAGCTCCTCATCAGGAACTGCAAAGGAACTCAAAGCGCTGAAAGCTACCACAATCACCGACATGGGGCTCACCAGATTCGCCGACACCGCCGCGTCGCCGATGATCAGGCCGCCCACGATGCCAATGGTGCCGCTCAAAGGGCCCGGCATCCGCACCCCGGCCTCCCGAATCATCTCAAAGGATATTTCCATGATCAGCACTTCCACAAGCGCCGGGAAAGGCACCCCGGAGCGGGCCTCCGCCAGGGATAAAAGGAGGGGGGTGGGCAGAATCTGGGTATGGAAATTGATCACCGACAGATACAACCCCGAGATCAGCAGAGCCGCCAGCAAGGCCCCGTAACGCAGCAGCCGCTCGAATGTCACCAGCTCAAACCGGTTGTAGCGATCCTCGCTGACCCGCAGATAGGAGGAAAACCCGGCCGGAAATAAAAGGGCAGTGGGGGAATTGTCGCAAATCACCGCCACCCGCCCGTCCAAAATCTCCATGGCCGCCCGATCCGGCCGTTGGGTAGACTGAAACTGGGGAAAAGGGGACATCCAGTCCTTCTCCAGGAGCTGTTCTAATGTACCCCCGTCAAATATGCCGTCGATCACATATTTCTCCAGCCCCTCCTGCAGCTGTTTTAAAAAGGAAGGATCCACCAACTCCTCCATATACAGGATCGCCACGGTGGTGCTGGAACGGATCCCCTTTCGCAGCTCCGCCACTTTCATGCCGGTATTTCGAATCCTCTTGCGCACCAGAGCCTCATTGACCTTGACGGAATCGGTAAAGCCTTCGCTGGAGCCCCGGATCACCTTCTCGGCTTCACAATTTCCCACCGGTTTGCCGGGATACCCCTTGTCCGCCAGCTGGATCGCCTTGTCATAGCCATCCACAAAAAGTACCATATCGCCGGTCAACATCCCTGCCAGAGCATCTTCCATGGTATCCAGTTGCTTGCTCCTGGACACGCCCATACGATTTTCTTCGAGAACAGCGGTGAGTTCCTCCGGCGTCAGACCGTCCAACCGGGCAAACAGCCGCCCCATAACCGACTCCTGCAGAAGGACATTGGAGGCCGTCACCTCCACAAACACCAACAGGCCTTCTGTCTTCTGCCCCTCGCCGAAATGCACTTCCTGCCGTATGATGTCCACACAGTCTGCGCAGGCAGCCTCGACGTAAGCTTTATTTTCACGGATATCCATGGATACCGGTGTCTGCATACGATTTCCTCCTCTATAAAAGCATACAGAAAACCTGCCATCGGCGGTTTTTCCGCATACATACTTAAAAAAAAGAGATACCTCTCGGTACCTCTTTTACTATGTCCTTATTTTTCCTTTTTATTCTTTAAACTTCGGATAATCGCCTGCTGTTGGTTTTCTATATGGCTGCAGAGAGCCCTCCGGGCCCGCTCCACATCCCGGGCCGCCAGGGCGTCACAGATCTCCCCATGCTCCGAAGCCAGCGTCGCACGCACGGCACTGTCTTTCAGATATTCGATCCGGTAACGGTACACCTGCTCCCGCAGGTTGTTCGTGATACCGCACAGGCAGTCGTTGGCAGTGGCCTTATAGATCAGCCCGTGGAAATGCTCGTCCGCCTGGGCCAGGGCTGTCAGATCACCTTGGTCCACCAGGCGCTCAAACTCCCTTGCCGCCTGACGGATCTCCTGCCATTGCTCTTCGGACATTCGCTGGCAGGCAAAGCGCACTGCCATCTCTTCCAGGCCGATCCGCACCTCCAGCACCTCATTCAGATCCTTTTCCGTGATCTGGGCCACATGGGCGCCCCGCCGGGGCATCATGACCACCAGGCCGTCCAGCTCCAGCTTGCGGATTGCCTCCCGCACCGGCGTACGGCTGACACCGAGCCGGTTTGCCAGGGCAATTTCCATCAGCCGTTCTCCCGGCTGCAGCTCCCCTGTCAGAATGGCCTGCCGGAGCGTATTGTACACCACATCCCTCAGAGGGAGATATTCATCCATACGAACCTGAAAATCATTCATCTCTCGTGCTTCCTCCACTGTGAAATAATTTTGTCAGATACACCACTTTTGCTTTTCCCGACCGGCACAGAATATCTCTGGCCTGCTTTGCCTGGCCGCCGTCTGCGTACAGCCCGAACACCGTGGGGCCGCTGCCGCTCATCAAAGCGCCCAGGGCGCCGTTTTCCAGCATACACTCCCTGATCTCGCCAATCACCGGCCAGGCCGAAACCGTCACGGACTCCAGCACATTGCCGAGGCCTGCCGCCATTCCCTGCAGATTTCCGCTTTTTATGCTGGCCAGCAGGCCGTCAATGTCCGGATGAACCGTGTCTGCACCCAGGCGAAGATGCTCGTACACATACCTGGTAGATACATTGACAGGCGGTTTTGCAATGAGTACATGGCAGTCCGGCGCCGGCGGCAGGGGCGTAAGTTTCTCACCGATCCCCTCCGCCAGGGCCGTCCCCCGCAACACACAGTAGGGCACATCGGCTCCCAGCCGCACCCCCCGTTCCATCAGCTCGTTCCTGGACAGGCCCAGGCGGAACATACGGTTCACCCCCACCAATACCGCCGCCGCGTCCGCACTGCCGCCCGCCATCCCGGCCGCCACCGGAATATGTTTATCCAGCCGGATATGCAGGCCGTTTTTGATATCAAACTCATCCATCAGAAGCTGAGCCGCCCGATAGACCAGATTTCCCTTATCCACGGGCAGAAAGGGCAGATTGGTCTCCACGATAATTCCCGGTCTGACCCGCATCGTAATATCCAGCGTGTCATACATGTAAACGGTCTGCATGACCGTCCGCAAATCATGGTAACCGTCGGCCCGTTTTCCCAGCACATCCAGACCCAGATTGATCTTTGCCATCGCCCGCAGCCTCATAGCCTTCCTCCTTTGTCACTTTGCACCTAATCCGTATTTTGTATACTGTATTTTTAATACTGTAGCATATTTTTTTCAGGGATGTAAAGGCTTTTGTCCTATTTTTCTAACTTTCCACATTTTTCACAAGAAGCAATGTCTGGCCGGGCCGGATCTCCGAATCCTCCGGCAGTTCATTCAGCATCCGGATCTCCTCGATAGTGGTATAATACCGCTTCGCCAGATCCCACAGGGAATCCTCCGGCTTCACCCGGTAGCTGACGATGCCCGGCAGATCACGGATGCGGGCCGTATCCAGCTCGTTTTCCCGGATCTCCTGTACCAGACACACCCGGTTCGGGCAGAGCACCAGCGTATTGAAATTCAGCACCGCCTTGAGCTCTATCTCCCGGCTGTCCACCATGGCCGTGGAGAGCTGCTCCAGATCCGTGCGCATATCAAACCGGCAGTCTGCCTCGATCTCCGGCACCTCGATCAGATGCTGGAAGGGCACGGAAGCCTCCATGGCGTAGAAGGGCATATTGTCGTCGCTGACAATGTACAGAATGCGCACCATCAGCACCCCCTCCACATAGATCCCCTCCTGCCGGATCTCGGTGCGGTCCACCTTCACGGAGCCGTCGCTGTGGCAGATCTGCAAGATCTTCCCCGGCACATCTCCGGCCTCCACCCGGTCACTGACACGGCATTTCGCGTCGTTTTTGATCAGCAAGTGTTCCGTATCCTCTTCCCGGCACACAGGGATATAATCCTTTGTCGGCGCATAGGCGTCCATGAGAAGGTTGAAGGTCTCTTCCCGCTGGAGGCGGATATCCGCCTCCAGCACCACCTCCGCCTGCAGAAGACGCTCCTCGCCGTCGGCGTCGGGCTTTGCCGCGACACTGGCCTGGATCATCTGCAGATCGATATTCGGCAGCATATCGGCGCGGCACTGCTCACACTCCAGAGAGTCGTTAAAAGGTATTGCCTGCTCGATCCACTCCGGCGGATTATTCTCCTCCCCGCCCATATACAGGACAAACACGAACAGCTCACCTTTCAAAAGTATCTCCCCGTCCCCACAGCGCATCTCCAATCCCCGGATCTGAGCATCATGCCAGAGGATCTCCTCCACATCCGGCTTGTTGGAGGGCAGGGTGATCTCCTCCTTCCTGCGAATGGTGTCTTTTCTATGTACGCAAATACCCAGGATACGGACATCCTGCTTCTTGATGGACACCCCCTCGGCCGCCCGCACATCCTCCGGCAGCATCAGGGCCAGGTTCTCATGGACCACCGCCTCAAAAGTGATGATCGCCTGGATGTTCAGTTTGCGGGGATGGATCAGCCGGATCGTCAGATCCTCCACCTCCCATTTCAGGCGGATCTTATCGCCGTCGTGAAGCCCCTCCAGATTCAGCGTCTCGTCTAACGCGATCACCCCGTCCAGGCTGTGTATCCTGCGCTCCTCGTCATCCGACACATACAAAAGACAGAACGCCAGTCTCCCCGTCAGCCCCGCCCGGCCCTCCTGGACCTTCACCTTCTGAATCTGCACGCTCCCTTTTTTCTGAATCATTCTCCCTACATCCGGCCTGCTGTCCGGCACATTATAATCCTCGTCCAACGTAATCTGACTGGCCGCACAGCTCTTCTGCCGAATAATCCGATACTCCTTCTTCTGAATCTCCATCTCCTACCTCCTGCTCATTTTGTCATATCGCTAACCGTTAAATTCGACGCACTATGTACACCCCACTCCCCCCATACCTCCCCATCACACAAACTACTTCATGTACTGCCGCGGGCAACCGCCGGGGCCACCCCCTCAGCTCTCAAAGATCACCGGCAGATCCAAATACTCTGTCTTCACCACCAGCCAGGGCACCGTCTCTTCCTCGGCTACCGTCTCATCCCCCGAGGGCCCGAGAAGCTCCGACTGAAAATAGATCGCCTCGTCGGTGGCCGTCAGCTTCTTCACCTGTACACTGTATCCGCTGGTCTTCTGGGCCGGATACCCGCAGATCAGATACAGATACTCCTCATACTGGCAGGCCGTCTGAAAAGCCGTCCCCAGCTGCTGGGACAGCACCGCCTCCACCTCCTCGGGCAATTCCGAACGGGACACTACCGTAAAATCCAGCTCCCGCCCCTCTCCGTCTGTGAAAGAGGAAAAACTACAACCCCAAAGGCCCGTCGCCAAAAACAGAGCCACACATAGCCCCCATATCCATTTACGCATCATTTCCTCCTGTGGCGCACCGCGGCGCCCTCCTTACCTGCATACAGCTTTGCTTAATTGTATGAATTTCCGGGAAAAATATGCAGCTTTTCCGATATACATTTCTTGCATACTGACCGGGGGTCAGCTATAATAGGGAAAGAGCCCGGCATATTCCAAAGCCGCGGCAAAGAGAGGATAGTGTATTATGATTCGTCTGTTGCTTGTTGCCCTGTTTCTGATCACATTTCTTATTTTGTCCATTCCCATGTTTTTCATAGAATGGCTGATCGGGAAAAAGAACCCTGCCCTGCGGGACATCTCCTCCCTGCGCATCGTACAGTGGGCTTTCAAAGTCATCTTATGGCTCTCCGGCTGTCGGCTGACCGTGATCGGTGAAGAAAACGTCCCCGCAGATGAGGCTGTACTCTATATCGGCAATCACAGAAGTTTTTTCGATACCGTTATCACCTATGCCCGCTGTCCCCGCCTCACGGGCTACATGGCAAAAAAAGAAACGGAAAAGGTTCCCCTGCTGTCTGTCTGGATGCGGTTTCTGTATTGTCTGTTTCTGGACAGGGATGACATTCGCCAGGGGCTTAAAACTATTTTAGCGGGCATCGACCACGTCAAAAACGGAATTTCTATCTGCGTATTCCCCGAGGGTACCCGCAGCACCGGAACAGACCAGGCGGAACTTCTGCCATTCAAGGAAGGCGCTTTCAAGATCTCCACCAAGACCGATTGCCCGATCGTCCCTTTCGCCCTGACCAATACCTCGGCGATTTTTGAAGACCATTTTCCTTTTATTAAAAGTACGCAGGTTACGCTGGAGTACGGTAAACCCTTCCGCCCTTCAGAGCTGGATAAAGCAGATAAAAAGGCCATCGGAGCCTATACAAGAAATGTAATTATAGAGATGGTGAAAAAAAACGCGGCCGGATAGTTTTTATCCGACCGCGCTTTTTTACTGTTTTTATTTCTCCACATGGGTCTTTTTTCCCGTCAGCCGGTCCACGATCTGGCCAAACTCCATAAAATGGGATGCCTTGACAAGAACGGTATCTCCCGGCTTCGTTTTCCCGGAAACCAGCGGCAAAAATTCCCGCAGCGTATTGTAATGCTCCACCAGAAGCCCGGGATTCTCTCTCCGGGCGGCCTCCGCCAGATAACGGCACAAAGGCCCCACCGCATAGAGGGCCTCAATCTTCTGCATCCCCGCAAACCGGCCCACTTCCTCGTGAAGTTCCACCTCATCATCCCCCAGCTCGCCCATATCGCCAAGGATGGCTACCCGCCGCCCCGAACCGTCCTGAAGCATCTCCAATGATGCCTTGACGGATACCGGGCTGGCATTGTAGCAGTCGTCCACCACCGTCATACCGCCACACGTGAGGATGTTGAACCGCCCTCCCAAAGCCTGCAGTCCCTCGATACCGCTGCAAATCTCCTTGAGGTCCATGCCAAAGGCCAGCCCTACGGCCACCCCGGCCAGGGCGTTGTAGACCATATGCTGTCCCGGCAGAGGGATGGTGGTCTCCCGCTCCTGCCCACCGGCATGGATGCGGCAGCGGATCCCTTCAAGGCCCAGCCCTTCCACATGATCCGCCCACACAGGGAACTCAGGATTCAGGCCGAAGAACACCGGCTTGATCCCTTTATGCCCCTGCACACGACAGAGCATATCGTCATCACCGTTTAAGATAATCCGCCCCTCCGGTTTCATCCAGTCCAGCAGCTCTGTCTTCGCCTGGAAAACCCCTTCCCGGCTTCTCAGATTCTCCAGATGGCACCAGCCGATGTTTGTAATCACGGCCACATCCGGCCGGGCAATCCGCGCCAGACGGCTCATCTCCCCAAAATTGCTGATCCCCATCTCCAGCACGGCAATCTCATGTTCCTCTTTCAGAGAAAATACGGTGAGGGGAAGTCCCAGCTCGTTATTATGGTTACCTTTAGTTTTCAATACCCGGAACTTCCTGGCCAGCACCGCTGCGATCACTTCCTTCGTGCTGGTCTTGCCCACACTTCCGGTAACTCCCACCACGGGAATCTTAAGCTCCTTTAAATATTCCTCCGCAATGTACCGCACTGCCCGCAGACAGGACATCACCCGTATGTATGGATAGGGCTGCGGCCCCAGCTCCCGCTCCGACAGCGTGACCAGCGCCCCTTGATCCATCACCTGGTCTATAAATGAATGGCCGTCCACATGAACTCCCACTATCGGCACAAACAGCGCACCTCTCTCCACTTTACGGCTGTCGGTGGTAACCGACGATATCTCTTTATCCAACAACTCCTCCGAACCGTAATACACCCCGCGGCAGACCTCCGCGATACGCTGCAAAGTCATATGCTTCATATAAGCTTCTCCTTTTTCCTTCTATGTAGTTTCATTTCCGGAGGAATCTCCTCTTACGTAAATGCGGAGATGCCTCATCAGGGGCATCCCCGGATCATATACTTTATAGTTTATGCGCTTTTCACCGCATTGACACCTGAATCAGCCGCTCACAGAACTCTCCATAGCCCATACCCACGGCCGCCGCCTCCTGGGGAATCAGGCTGGTCGGAGTCATGCCGGGCAGGGTGTTGGCCTCCAGGCAGCAGATCCGGCCGTCCTCCCGCATCAGAAAGTCCAGCCTTGAATATCCCCGGATGCCCAGCGCGTCGTTGCCGAGAAGGGCCAGACGCTGCATCTCGGCTGTCTGCTCCTTCGTAATCTCGGCGGGACAGGTCTCCACGGTGGCACCCGCCGAATATTTATTTTTGTAGTCATAAAAACCGTTTAACGGGGCGATCTCGATCACCGGCAGGGCCTCCCCGTCCACAACGCCCACGGAAAACTCCCGGCCCGCCACATACTCCTCAACGATCACTTCCTCCTCATAGGAAAAAGCTTCCCTGAGAGCCGCCTCGTACTCTTTCTGGTCACGGGCAATACTCACACCTACGCTGGAACCGCCGCAACAGGGTTTTACCACCACCGGACAGGCCAGCCCCAGACCGGCAAGTCCGGTGTCCATCCCCCGCACCAGTTTCGTCCCCTCCGGCATCGGCACACCGGCCGCCTGCAGAAGCTTACGGCTCAATCCCTTATCCATGGCCAGAGCGCTGCTCAAATGTCCCGTACCCGTATAACGGATGCCGAACAGATCAAAGGCGGCCTGCACCTTCCCGTTTTCACCGTCGGCGCCATGCAGGGCCAAAAATACCACGTCCGCCTCCCTGCAAAGCTCCAGTACTCCGGGGCCGAAAAATGCCCGTCTGGAAGCAATCATCTGCCCGATCTTCTCGTCAAAAGAGCGGATATAGGCCGCTGCCTTATCCACATCATAGCTTTCCGGAAACATATCCTGGACCAGGGCAGCCTCCACTCCGCCATATACATCCACCAGGACAGCCCTGTGGCCCCTTTCCCGGAGAGCCCGGCATACGCCGGTGCCGGACACAATGGATACGGCCCGCTCTGTGCTGATTCCTCCTGCCAATACTACAATATTCATACTCTCCTCCCACGGCCCGACGCCGTGCTCTTTGCCTTGTTTTCCAACTGCACAGTACCTCCGCAGCTGCCTTTACCTTTAGTATACGATTACTGCCGTCCCAATTTCCACCGCATTGTAAATTTTCTCCGCCGCATTATGAGGCGTATTGACACAGCCGTGGGAACCGTTGTTTTTATAAATACTTCCCCCAAACTGATGTCTCCAGGCAGCATCATGAATACCCACGTTACCGGTAAAAGGCATCCAGAAATCCACCGGTGAACTGTAACCCATAGTGTCCATGGTACCCAGGGTGGCGTTCCTCTTCTTGGCATCGATGGCCCATACACTGCCTTTGGGCGTATCATTGCCCTTGGCCGGACAGCCCGTGACCACATCTGTTGTCACAATACACTCACCGTCTTTATAACACCACATTTTCTGGGCGCTGATACTGATCTCCACGTACGTATCGCCGATATCGTTCGCCGAGCGGTCTTTAGCCGAATACAGATAGACCGGCTCCAGCTCCTGCTTTTTGCCGGACTGAATAGCCTCTATGAGCTGTTCTGTGGTCTTGTCCCGGTTGATACACCAGCCGTAATCCCCGCCCTTGAGCTCAATAGTCTCGCCGCCGTGGGTTTTAAAAGTGTGGGTCAGGCCAAAGGTATCATATTTATATGCCATCTCCGTTTTGACAAATTCAGCCACTTTATCTTCATCAAGAGTGAATTTTCCGTCTTCACCCTCCACCAGCCAGTCCATGACTCTCTCGGCATCCACCACCACATCCCGGTCTCCGCCGCCGAAATCGTAGGTTGTCTCTGAAGTCAGATATTTATTGGATGATTTCACGAGATTTTTCAGCCGTTTATTATCGCTCCGCACCTTGGGCTCTTTATAACAGCCCAGCTCGTCCAGATTCACTTCCGTCTCGTTGTTCTCCACGGCCGCATGGACTGCCTCCAGGACTTCGTCCAGTTTCAATTCGTTACCTTCCACCTCCGGGACAATCTCATAACTGGTCTCACCTTTCTCCACCCGGGCATCCTCCGGTGAGGTATAGTTTCCCTCGGCAAAGGCCTGCAGAGCTTTTACCGACTGGTCCGTCCTCTCTTTATCATAATCTGTTGCCGCGGACACCGTTGTCTCCGCCGCTTTTGACAGATGGGTAATCCAGGTAATGGGGTTCTGCTCAGCCATCAGCCTGTCCACCGACTGGTCATCCACATAGGTCATGCCCAGCTGGGAGGCCAGAATGCGCTCCGTCACACCGCCCCGCTCTTTGATACTGATCGCATAGGTCATAAGTTCGTCTTCAATCTTATATTTTACTTCCTCAACGGTCAGGTTGCTGCAATCAATGCCATTGATGATTGTTCCCTTGAAAAAGTGGGTAGTATAGTAATACGTCACGCCTGCATAACAGATTCCGCACACCGCCACGATAAACAGCAGGATACCGGCCACCAGCCATTTCCAGATTTTTTTCTTTTTCTGTTTCGCCATATATGCCCTCCCCTGTATTTTTTCCATATCGTATTGTAACACCGATTGGCAAACTGGTAAATAGGTGAAAATATTTCTTCAATTTTCTTTACCTTCTGTTTTCATTTTTCCGTTTTCGGAAGAATTCTATGTATCTGTGCGGCGGATGGCAGCAAATGGATTCGGGACTTTACACTTTTTCTTTTTATTGTTACAATAAAATAACGTAAACTATGACCCATGTTGAGGTGTTTATATGTGGATTGCCAATAACTGGAATGATTATGAAGTACTGGATGCCTCCAGGGGAGAAAAACTGGAACGCTGGGGGGGCTATCTGCTGATCCGGCCGGACCCTCAGGTAATCTGGGACACGCCCCGGACCGTTCGAGGATGGAAACACTGCAATGCCCACTACCACCGCAGCACCAAAGGCGGCGGCGAGTGGGAGTTTTTTGACCTGCCCGAACAGTGGAGCATCCGTTACGGGGAGCTGACTTTCAATCTGAAGCCATTCAGCTTTAAGCACACGGGACTGTTTCCCGAACAGGCTGCCAACTGGGACTGGTTCGGAGGACTGATCCGTCAGGCGGGCCGCCCTGTCAAGGTGCTGAACCTTTTCGCCTACACCGGAGGCGCCACCCTGGCCGCGGCGGCGGCCGGAGCCTCCGTCACCCATGTGGACGCCTCCAAAGGCATGGTGAGCTGGGCCAAAGAAAACGCCGCGTCATCGGGCCTCTCCCAGGCGCCGATCCGCTGGATCGTGGATGACTGCGTAAAGTTCGTACAACGGGAGATCCGGCGGCAGAACCGTTACGACGCCGTGATCATGGACCCGCCCTCCTACGGACGCGGCCCAAAGGGAGAGATCTGGAAGATTGAGGAGGCCATTCATCCCCTCATCGGCCTGTGTGCTCAGCTTCTATCGGACGACCCCTTGTTTTTCCTGGTGAATTCTTACACCACAGGGCTGGCCCCGGCAGTTTTGGCTTATATGATCGCCACGGAATTAAAGAAGCTGGGCGGAAATGTCCGCTCCGAAGAAATCGGGCTTCCGGTGACGGACAGCGGCCTGATCCTGCCTTGCGGCGCGGCGGGAAGGTGGAGCCGGAAATGAGCCGGATCATAAAAACCTGCCCCTTGACCATATTCGGTCAAGGGCAGGTTTTTTCTTTCCGCGCAGCTGTTTGGCGCCTTGAATAAAGTCTATGCGGTTAAAAATCCCCTTCCACCTCAAACAGCAGATCGCTGTATGTCGGCATAGGCCAATCTCTTTTATCCATCAGCATCTCCATGGCGTCGATGGGGGCACGCAGGGCTTCCATGGCAGGCATCACCTTATCGTGATAGAAATTCGCCTGACCGGCTACGCCTGTCACAGCCACAGCCGCATCGGTGATTACTTCCAACTCCTTCAACGCATTCTGTGCCTCTTTCAGATGAACGGCAATCTGATTCAGGATCTCGGTCTGCACCTCCGGCTCCACACCCACCGCTTTCAGGCTGGTGATGGACTGGGCCAATGTGGTCGTATATTTCATGATGGCCGGAATGAAGGTCTTCTTGGCCATATCGATCATAGTCTTGGCCTCAATATTGATCACCTTGGAGTAGGATTCGTACTTAATCTCCACCCGGGACTCCAGTTCCGCTCTCGTAAACACGCCGAACTCTTCAAACAACTTCACTGCTTTGTCCGTAACCAGAGACGGGATCGCTTCCACCATGGAGCGGATGTTCGGCAGGCCTCTGCGGGCCGCCTCCTCCACCCATTCGTTAGAATAACCGTTGCCGTTAAATACGATCCTCTCATGTTCGGTGAACCATTTGCGTACCAGGCCGTGGGCCGCCATCTCCAAATCCTCGGCCCCCTCCATGATGTCGCAGGCCTCCTTGAACGCCTCGGCTACGATGGTATTCAGCACCACGTTGGGACCGGAGATAGAATCTTTGGAGCCCACCATGCGGAACTCGAACTTATTTCCGGTAAAGGCAAAAGGTGACGTACGGTTGCGGTCCGTGGCATCTTTGCGGAAATCGGGCAGGGTACTGACGCCTGTGGACAGGGGTTCCCCGGACAGACTATGGTTGGCCGAACCGGACTCGATGATCTGATGAAGCACATCCTCCAGCTGCTCTCCCAGATAGATGGAGATGATGGCCGGCGGCGCCTCGTTGGCTCCCAGCCTGTGATCATTACCCGGATCTGCAGCGGACTCACGCAGAAGATCCGCATGGGTATCCACGGCTTTTAAAATACAGGCCAGCACCACCTGAAATTGCAGGTTCTTGTGGGGATTACGGCCCGGATTCAGCATGTTGATACCGTCATCGGTGGTCAGAGACCAGTTATTATGCTTGCCGGATCCATTGACACCGGCAAAAGGTTTCTCGTGGAGCAGACAGTGCATGCCGTGCTGGCAGGCCACACGTTTCAAGGTCTGCATGATGATGTGGTTGTGATCCACGGCCACATTCGCCTCGGCATAGATCGGGGCCAGCTCGTGCTGGGCCGGAGCCACCTCGTTGTGCTGAGTCTTGGCAGTGACGCCCATTTTCCACAGTTCTTCATTTACCTGTTTCATATAACCGGCGATCTTCTGCCGGATGGTCCCGAAATAGTGATCCTCCAGCTCCTGTCCCTTGGGCGGCATGGCGCCGAAAAGGGTACGGCCGGTGAAGATCAGATCCTCCCTCTGAAGATATTTGTGCTTATCTACCAGGAAATACTCCTGTTCCGGTCCCACAGAAGGTGTCACCCTCTTGGATGTGGTGTTACCGAACAGGCGCAGCAGACGCAACGCCTGAGTATTGATGGCCTGCATGGAACGCAGCAGCGGCGTCTTCTGATCCAGGGCCTCGCCCTTATAGGAACAGAAAGCAGTCGGAATGCAGAGGATAGCACCCGCCGCGTCATACCGCACAAACGCCGGGGACGTGCAGTCCCAGGCCGTATAGCCTCTGGCTTCAAATGTGGCTCTCAATCCTCCCGACGGAAAGGAAGAAGCGTCCGGCTCACCCTTGATCAGCTCTTTGCCGGAAAAACTCATCAACACCTTGCCGTTGGGCATGGGAGCTGTGATAAAGGAATCATGTTTCTCGGCAGTGACGCCGGTCATCGGCTGGAACCAGTGGGTATAATGGGTCGCACCCTTATCGATGGCCCACTCTTTCATCTCATGGGCAATGACATCGGCCAGACTGGGATCCAAATCTTTGCCCTCCTCAATGGTTTTTTTCAGCTCCGCATACACTTTTTTCGGAAGGCGCTCCCGCATGACGCTGTCATTAAAGACGTTCTCGCCAAAAATTTCCGATACATTAACGTAATCGCTCATAATACTTCCTCCTCTTAAACCACATATATATCGTGGAATAAAATAGGGGCATTCCACCTACAGTGGAACGCCCTTGTTCTCTACATCATTGAATTACCGTATTCAACTCTAACTAAAATACAACATACTTCCCCAAAATGCAAGTGGATTTTTTATTGTACGGAATTAAATACATGAGTTTTTTGTTACTTTTGACGTCCAATGTCAGTAACAATTTTTCGTCCGTCTAAGGCGCTCAGGCCTTGCCCACGGAACCGAACAGCTCCATTTTCTCCTTGACACAGGCCACGACAGCGTCTGAACCCGGTTTAAGTAATTTGCGGGGATCAAAGCCCTTACCCTGCAGATCCTTGCCCTCTTCCACATATTTGCGGGTAGCCTCTGCGAAAGCGATCTGACACTCGGTATTTACATTGATCTTGGAAACACCCAGGCTGATGGCTTTCTTGATCTGGTCGGCAGGAATGCCTGTGCCGCCATGAAGTACCAGGGGCATATCGCCGGTCAGCTTCTGAATGGCATCCAGAGTATCAAAGCTTAAGCCCGCCCAGTTTGCCGGATATTTACCGTGGATATTACCGATGCCTGCCGCCAGCATATCTACGCCCAGATCTGCAACCATCTTGCACTCTTCAGGATCCGCGCACTCACCGCTGGACACCACGCCGTCTTCCTCACCGCCGATGCCGCCAACTTCAGCTTCGATGGACATACCTTTGCCGTGAGTCAGGGCCACCAGCTCTTTTGTCTTCTCCACATTCTCCTCGATGGGATAATGGGAACCGTCAAACATAACGGAAGAAAATCCTGCCGCGATACATTTCATACAGCCTTCGTAGCTGCCGTGATCCAGGTGCAGAGCCACCGGCACGGAAATATTCATCTCCTCCAGCATACCGTTCACCATACCGACTACAGTGCGGTAACCGGTCATGTATTTGCCTGCGCCCTCGGACACATTCAGAATAACCGGGGATTTGCACTCCTGGGCCGCCGTCAGAATGGCCTTCGTCCACTCCAGGTTGTTGATATTGAATGCTCCCACTGCATAATGGCCTGCTTTCGCCTTGTCCAACATTGCTTTAGCTGATACTAACATGACTACCTCCTTGGTTTCTTTCATAATTCTTGCCACCCGGCATCCACTTGCCCGGGCGCTGAAAATCCTTTATCATTATAACGCATTCACAGGCAGTTGAAAAGTATAAATATCTATTTAAAGTATCGAATCTTCCCCTGAGCAAGCCGCACCTTCCGTTTACTCTTTTCCGGCCAGATACGCAATAACACTGTGAGCCGCCACATTGCCCTCTCCGACAGCCTTTGCATACTGGTAGGGCCGCCCCGTACAGTCTCCGGCGGCATAGACGCCTGGAAGGTTCGTGGCCATTTCCCTGTCCACGGCGATATGGCCCTCCTCTGTCTCCAGCGACGGCAGCAGGGAAGCCAGAGCCACCGAATCCCGCAAACAAAACACGCCATCCACGGCGATCTCCCGGCCGCTTTTCAGCTTCACTCCGCTCACCCGCTCTTCACCCAGGATCTCCACGGCCCGTTCCTCCATAAGTTCCACATTCTCCCCGGACAATGCCGGATCCTTATATAGGGGAAAATAATATACCCCGGCAGCCAGTCCGGCCAGAAATTCGGCCTCATGCTCAAACCGGGCCGCATTGCAGACGACCGCGATCGTTCTGCCCCGATACAGCCCTCCGTCGCAGGTAGCGCAGTAGCTGACCCCTTTCCCCACCAGTGCGCTCTCTCCGGGAAGAACCGCCGTGCGGGCGGTTCCGGTGGCAAGAATCACCGCTCTCGTCTCGTAAAACTCGCTCCCTGCCATCAGCGCATAGTTCGCTCCCATGGGTGCGATGCTGTTTACCATCTGTTCCGTAATCGTAAGCCCCATGGCCTCCGCCTGGGCGCCAAACATTTCGTTCAGTTCTTTTCCCGTAATATGGGACAGACCCGGATAATTGTCGATCCGCTCCGCCTTGCCCGCCTTCTCGCTCAGATTTTTGCTGCCGATCCAGATAAAATTTTTCCCGTGGATTTTCAGATTCAGAGCCGCGGAAAATCCTGCCGGCCCCGTACCGATCACTGCCGCATCATATACCATATTCCTTCACTCCTTTCGCCGGACCACGCGGCCCTGTTCCCAGTTTTCCCGGAAATTTCGCAAATAACCGCTCCCGGTTCCTCCTTGACAAAATTTCAAACGGCTCGGGGTCCCACCCCCCGGGCTGTTTGAAATTCCATTATCCCTTTAATTTTTCCGCGAAATCCGCCATGGCCTCCGAGATTTTGATCTGCTGGGGACAGACCGCCTCACAGCTCTGGCAGCCCAGGCAGGCTCCCGGCTGTTTATCCTCCGCCAGGGACATGAGCGCCATCGGGGCGATAAAGCCGCCTTCCGTAAAGCAGTGCTCGTTGTACAGCTCGATCAGCCAGGGAATATTCAGCTTCTGGGGACAGTGGTCCACGCAGTAATGACAGGCCGTACAGGGCAGCGTCTTCCTTCCCAGCATACGCTCTGCCACACCCAGAAGAGCCTCCATCTCCTTCTCATCTAATGGCTTGTCTTCCGCGAAAGTGCGGATATTCTCCTCCAGCTGTGCAAAATTCGACATACCGGAGAGAACCATGGTCACACCGGGCACCGTCTGCAGAAAACGGAACGCCCAGGCCGGGATCTTCTCGTCTGGCCGAAGGGCCGCCAGGGTCTTTTCGTGTTCCTCCGGCAGCGTTGCCAGTTTCCCACCCCGCAGGGGCTCCATTACCCACACCGGGATGTGATACTCTTCAAGGAGCGCCACTTTTCCCTTAGCATTCTGGAACGTCCAGTCCAGGAAATTGAGCTGGATCTGGCAGAACTCCATATGTTCCCCGTAAGCCTCCAGGAACCGGCGCATTACCTCCACGCTGCCATGGGCGGAAAATCCGAGATGGCGGATTCGCCCGCTCTCTTTCTGCTTCACCAGATAATCAAAGATACCATACTGCCTGTCCAGGTACTGCTCAATATTCATCTCACAGACATTGTGGAAAAGATAAAAGTCAAAATATTCTACCCCGCATTTTTCCAGCTGTTTCTCGAAAATCTCTTCCACCTTCCCCATATTCGAGAGATCATAACCCGGGAATTTGGTGGCCAGATAAAAACTGTCCCGGTCATATTTTTTCAGGGCCCGTCCCATGGCCAGCTCCGAATTTCCGCCGTGGTAGCCCCAGGCGGTGTCG
>DPJQ01000270.1:22686-22830 GCA_003542935.1 Lachnospiraceae bacterium
ATTTCCGCCGTGGTAGCCCCAGGCCGTATCATAATAATTGATTCCCTGCTCCATGGCATAATCCACCATCTTCTGTACCGCAGGCTCATCGATCTTTCCGTCGTCCCCGTCAATCACCGGCAGACGCATGGCGCCCATCCCCAG
>DPJQ01000270.1:23150-23531 GCA_003542935.1 Lachnospiraceae bacterium
CCTGAAATTTTCTGTAAATCATAACCATCCTCCTCTTACTTAAACTGAAATGTTCCATGATCCGGCCCTTGGGCCTTCTCAACCTTTTTTAGTGTAACATATTCCGGATTTTTCGCAAATACTTATATTGAATGTCTGACTATACGTAAAAACTATATCGTGGCAAAATTATAACTTCCGCCGCGGCGGTTGCCAAAAAGCTGCAAAGCGGTTATAATGGGGCTTGCGCGAAACGTTTCCCGTTTCGCCGGAGAAAATACACCCGGCATCCACTGCACAGATGCCAGAGAGGAGACACCAATGCCTATTCGAATCCCCGATTCCCTTCCGGCCCACGCCGTGCTGGAATCTGAAAATATCTTTGTCATGACCGAATACCGG
>DPJQ01000273.1:0-690 GCA_003542935.1 Lachnospiraceae bacterium
CGTGCGTCCAGGGTATCTCCGATTTCGGCGGTTTCAGGAAACGGAAATGAAATAAAAAAGGTTCGCCGGGGCGTCCGTACAGGATTCTTTGCCGTTGACACTGCCCTTGGAATCCACCATGCCAGGGAAGACAGAAAGAATCTTTTTCTAATGACCGGCTCTTTTGCCTTGAGTATCATTCTGTTTCTGACTTTTACCGTTTTGCTGGATTTCGTGGGCTATCTCCTTCCGCAGTCTGCCAGCGCTTCTGACATTCGTATTGTCAGCATAGACGGTGCGGACAGCATCCCGAGTGAGTTCATGGATGCCGTCCGTGACATGAATGGCGTGGATAATATATTCGGACGGCGCAGTTTATTTGGTGTTCCGGCAAAATTGGGCAGGGACAGTTCACCGGAGTCGGTGGATTTGATTTCCTACGAAAATTTTGACCTGGAAGCGTTGAAAAAAGATCATATGCTGAAAAAGGGCAGTGAGCTTTCCAAAGTCTGTGGGGGTAACGACGGCGCATTTATTATTTGTGATGAAAATGCGCCGCTTGAAATTGGCGGTTCCATACGGCTGCAAGGGACAGCTTTAGACATTGCAGGTATGCTTAAATATGATATTTTCAGCGAAGACGGACTTCCTCACGGAAAAATATCGGTAATCGTATCGGATGAAACCTTTACACGCCTTACCGGTATCACT
>DPJQ01000273.1:974-5250 GCA_003542935.1 Lachnospiraceae bacterium
GATTATTCTATGATTTTTGTACAGGCAGCGTCTGATATGACGGAGGCGGACGTATCTGCCATTCAGGATGAGCTGGGTGAATACGGCGTACTGAAAGATGAGAGAGACCAAAGTACATCCGGCACGTACGCGGCCTTTGTATCATGCGTCTATGGCTTTTTAGCAATCATTGCACTTGTCACCATATTGAATATTATGAATAGTATTTCTTTAAGTGTATCTGCAAGAACGAAACAGTATGGGGCAATGCGCACCGTAGGAATGGATAGCAGGCAGATCACAAAGATGATTTCTGCTGAAGCCGTTACCTATGCACTGTCCGGCTGTGTGATCGGATGTGTTTTGGGACTGTTGATCGGAAAGGTACTTTTTGATATTTTGATCCTTGATCATTTTGCCTATGCTGTCTGGTCATTGCCGGTTCCACGGCTTCTGGTTGTAATCGTATTTGTCCTGGCGGCGACATTCTCTGCGGTTTACGCACCATGCAGGAGAATGCATAATATGGCCGTTACCGAAACGATTAATGAATTGTAAGATCTGTTTGCAAAAGTGAAACAGCATATGGATTATCCGCAGAATATGTGCTAAGATAAAATAAAAGCGGGCAGACGGGAGGATAAAATACCAAAAATGGAAGCCGAGAATATACTTGCAAAGAACATTGCCGCCGCCGGGGATAAAGCCGCTTATGATACGGCGTGTAAACGGCTGCTTGCGAATAAAGTTATCCTTGCATGGATCATGAAAAGCTGCCTTGAAGAATATAGCGATCTTGATGTGAATGAGATTGCGGAAAAGTACATAGAGGGTGACCCGCAGATAGAGAAAACAGCGGTTAACCCCGATGAAGAAGCAGATAACGGCAATGGACAGATCAGGGGTGCCAAAACAGAGGACAGTACGATCAAGGAAGGAACCGTTACGTATGATATCCGTTTTTATGCGGTTGTGCCACAGTCGGGAGGAATGGCAAGCCTGATTCTAAATGTCGAAGCACAAAATGACTTTTATCCCGGATACCCGATCATCAAGCGGGGAATTTACTACTGCAGCCGCATGATTTCCTCGCAGTATGGCGTAGAGTTTGTGGATAACCAATATGAGAAGATCTGTAAAGTCTATTCCATATGGATATGCGCGAATCCCCCCAAATACCGGGAAAATACCATCAACCGGTATGTGATCCACGAAGAAAACCTGATTGGGGAAATGGCGGAGAAAAAAGAAAATTATGATCTGTTAACGACGATCATGATCTGTCTTGGGCATTCTGGTGACAATAAGTATACAGGAATATTGAAGTTGTTGGATGTACTGCTTTCCTCCGAAAAGAAACCGGAGGAAAAGAAAGAGATTTTGCAGAATGATTTTGGAATTAAGATGACAAGGGAGCTGGAAAGCGAGGTGTCGGCTATGTGTAACTTAAGTAAAGGGATCGAGGAAAAAGGGATCGAAAAAGGGATCGAAAAAGGGATCAGAAAAGGCGTTTTGGTGTCTATCGAGAATCTGATGGAAAGTATGGGCTGGTCTGTGGAGCAGGCTATGAAAGCGTTGAAAATTCCGGAAACGGAACAGCCAATCTATGCAGACACATTAAGAAAATAAGTAGTGTGTGCCAGATGTAATACTGCCCGTCTTTGCAGAACTGGCACACTATGTTATAATTCTTGCCGATGTCTTTGCTGTATGCCTGGCTCTTCCGTTTTTCATGGATCTGGGGCTTGATATAGTCGACGCCCCATTTTCTTAGAATAAAGAATTCTATCGGGATCTGGGCAGTGCCCCCGGGCCGGCCTTTCGCAAAGAGGGTATTGCAATATCGGTTTATCTGTGCTATAGTTAAGCGCATCAAGATATACATATATTCTTCACGCTGAGCGTGTCTGGCGTTTCGCCATGTATTCACCTGTATATTTTAAAAACGGTGTTTTTTTGAGGAAGATCGGTTTGGCTTCCGGATGCCCCAGCCGTGCGCTGATCCGGCATCGTTTTAAATCGCTATTTGGGGCTGTGATATTGCCTGTATCTGCCCGGATAGATATATTTTATGCCCTGTGCCGGCCGTTGGAAAGAAGAATAAAAATGGTAACCGTTCTGCCGGAGGCTGAACCGTTACTAAAAATCTTCTTTTACCGGTTGTCCGGGGGGTCGTGCCCGCAGCCAAGAGGGGCCGGCCGTGGAAGGGAGGTGGAAAGATGCATACAAGTTAACAGGAGAAATGCCGCCGGGCGGGGTCGGTGGGGATGAACAAGGCAGATAAGAGCCGAAAGGAATCAGCAGATTCGGGAGAGAGTCCGGCCCGACGGGCCGATATGTTGATGATAGCGGAACAGGAGCAGTCATGAAAATAAAAGGAAGATGGAAACGGGCCACGGCGTTTATGCTGGCGGTTTTGCTGTGCTTTTCGGGGACATTGGATCCCGGTGCTGTGAGAGCAAAAGCCCCCGGGGATTCGGAAAAATATATGGTTACAGTGGAAAAATGTAAAAATGGCACCGTTACATTAGAACGATCCGGAGAGAAAGGGTATCTGTATGCCAGTGGAGAAACAGTGCTGGCCAGGATACAGCCGGACCCGGGTTATGAGCGAAAGGAACTTACGGTTACGGACGAAAAAGAAAGCAGCATTATTCCGGAATGGGATGGGGATATGATATCATTTCCCATGCCGGCGGCGGATGTGGTGATTTCAGCGGTATTTTCACCTGCCGAAGGAAATAATGGGAAGAAAGATACAGTCCCTGTGGAGGATGCAGCCTCCGGGGAAACAGATGCTGCTGCGAAAAAGGATACAGCTTCAACGGAAGAAGATACAGTTTCTGCAGAGAAAGATACAGCCCCGGCAGAAGAAGACATATCTTCCGCAGAGAAGGATGTATCTTCAACGGAAAAGGACGGTTTTTCAACAGGAAAAGATACTGCTTCCGGGAACACAGAGAAGACAAAGGAATCGGATACGGTTCCCGGGGACCTGTCTGAGGAGAAAGATGCAGGCTCCGGGAATGATGAAAAGGAGCAGGAGAACGCCGCCGGGAATCTGGCGGATCCGAAAGGAGAAGAAACGGCAGAGGAAAGCGGAAAAGATGAAACTTCCCTGGAGGAAGAGGTTCGGCAGACGCTGGAGAATAACGGAGACGTTCTTGAAAGCCTGGAGGATGAACAGAGCACGGCGCTGCAGATGTTTTCAGCGAGAGCGGGAGAGAAAACGGAAATCCAGGTCAAAGCGCTGACGACATATTACTATGCGGATTATGGTTTGGGAAGCGGACATACGAGGCGGTATGAAGTCACTTTTGAGGATCCGGATACAGGGGATGAGCGAACGGTATATGCCTACTGCCTCCAGCCCAAAAAAGATGCTCCGGGCGATTGTGTCTGCGTGATCGAGCCTCTCAGCGAGAACAAAGTCACATCGAAGGTTATCTATTACGGTACAGGTGAACTCAGTGGCGATGATTCCTTTTGGGCCCGGAACCAAATACCCTATGACAGGGAGGGATTGAGGTGGATCATAACCCATATAGCGGCATCAAAGACCAGCGGCGATCCGGACTGGGATCACAACGCAAACAGTTCGGCCAGAGAACTGGCAAATCAGCTGATCGAGTATGCTAAAACCTGTAAGACGTCGTTCCCCGATCCGGAGGTTTCTTTTTCTCAGACACATGTCACAGCTTACAGAGAAGTGGTCTCGGATACCTGGGAGCGGCAGAGAACGCCGGTAATCACTTTCAATGGAGACGAAAAAAACTATATCCGGCTTGTACTGCCGGAGGGCGTCAGCTGTCTGGATGCTGACAGCAACCGGGTCATGATCGGCTCCGGAATCGGGGAGGAAGGAATTTTAATTAAAGGGGGGACATCGTTTTATTTCGCGGCCGCTCTTGATCAGGCGGAGAAAGTATCGGCCTCATCCGAACTGACAGCCTATGGAAACATTACGACTACTTACCAGACCTATAAATTGACGATTACCTATGGCAGCGGTAATTATCAGAATCTGGGTATGATCCTGGCCACGGAAGTTCCGTCCGGCGAGCGCGAACTGTCCCTGACCATAGATTGGGTTACGGTGATGGGGGAGCTTCATATCGAAAAATATGCCAGAAGCGAACAGCATACGGATAGTGATAAAAAGCTGGCGGGAGCTACTTTTAACCTTTTAGACCATCAAGGGAAAAAAGTGATACCGACCGGTCAGAATCACATCACCGGGGATATAGATGATTCCGGCCTGATCACGATTCGTCCGGATGGCTGTGCCGATATAAAG
>DPJQ01000147.1:0-2134 GCA_003542935.1 Lachnospiraceae bacterium
CAACCTGGACGCCAAGCTCCGTGTGCAGATGCGTACTGAGATCTCCAAACTTCATGAGAGACTGGGCGCCACCATTATCTACGTTACTCATGACCAGACAGAGGCCATGACGCTGGGTACCAGGATCGTCGTTATGAAAGACGGCGTTGTACAGCAGGTAGATACTCCGCAGCATCTGTATGACAATCCGATCAACCTGTTCGTAGCCGGTTTCATCGGCTCTCCGCAGATGAACTTCATCGATGCTACCGTTAAGAAAAACGGCAGCGGCGTTGATCTGATCGTAGGCAATTACGTACTGAAAGCCCCCGCTGACAAAGCGAAAGTTCTCCTTGAGAAGGGCTATGACGGAAAGACCGTTATCATGGGTATCCGTCCCGAGAACATCACCGATGATCCGGAGGTTGTTGCCGAGAGCAAGGCTGCCGTTGAGGCAAAGGTTAATGTATACGAGCTGCTCGGTGCAGAAGTGTTCCTGTATTTTGATCTGGAAGGCTTCCCCTGCACAGCCCGCGTAGATCCGCATACAGCATCCAAGATGGGCGACACTGTGAAATTTGCCTTGAATATGGAAATGACTCATTTCTTCGACAAAGAAACCGAGCTGTCCATCACCTATTAATTGCATAAACCAGGGGGACTGCATCTTTGCAGTCCCCCTTTTTCCTATTATCCCCGGAAAGGACGGCAAACCCCATGACTCAGCACCAACTTCTGACCCTCCTGAAAGAGATCCGCGAGATCACCGGCTCCGAACTCACTTGCTATCAGCCCGACGGACTGCCCAAAGCTTCCACTGCCGATCAGTTTTCTGCTTTCTCCCAGGAAGACGTCCGGCAATTTCTGAAATCCGGAGAGCCCTCCCTTCTCTCCTCTCCCGCCAGTCTGTTTCGTCTGGAACACAATGAACATCTTTATGGCGCCCTCTCCCTGGACAGCCATACACCGGAGCTTGCCATGGTGGGCCGTCTGGCCGCCAGCCAGCTCTCCCATGCGCTGGGGGTCGGCAGGGAGGCGCTGGACAGGAGCACCTTCATCCGTCGTCTGCTGCAGAATGAGATCCCGGCCATGGAGATCCTGGAGATCGCTTCACGCCTCCATCTGGATGCCCAGGCCACCCGGATCGTCTACCTGATCGAGACGGAGGATCCCCACGATACCAGCACCTGCCAGACCATCCGCAGCCTCTACCCCGAAAATCGACAGAACTATCTGTCCGTCCTGGACGAGCATCACCTCCTGCTGGTCCGCCCGGTGGCGGCAAACGATACGGAGGAGACCTTCCTGTCCGTGGCCGAGACTCTGGTAGACATGCTGAGCATGGAAAATATGTGTAATGCCCGGGTATCCTGCAGTTCTCCCTCGTCGGATATCCGCCTGCTGAGCCAGGCCTTCCAGGAAGCCCAGTCCTCCCTTGAGATCGGCAAAATTTTCTATTTTAATCAGAAGGTCACGGTCTACAGCAGCCTGGGGATCGGCCGCCTGATCTACCAGCTTCCCCTGCCTCTGTGCCGGATGTATCTGAATGAGGTGTTCACCGGAGATTTCCCCGCCATCTTTGACGATGAAACTCTGGCCCTCATCGAGAAATTTTTTGAAAATAATTTAAATACCTCCGAGACCGCCAGAAAACTATACATCCATCGGAACACTCTGATTTACCGTCTGGACAAGATCCAGAAGGAGACCGGACTGGATGTGCGTACTTTTGACGATGCCTTGACTCTGAAGATCGCACTGCTGGTGCGCTGTTATCTGCGATATCAGGAGAAGAAAAACTGACACACATATTTTCTTTCATCCCCCTTCTGCAAAAAAGCCGGCCCTCCCGGACTCCCGGGAATGCCAGCTTTTTTATCATTGTCTCATATTGCTTCAATATAGATATCCCATTACGGACTACTTCTTTTTTTCAAGGCTCTCCAGCTTACTAAAATAATTGTCGATATTTTTCTTAATCTCTTCCGGTTTCAGCGTCTTAAGCAGATAGCCCGCCGGTTTCAGAGGTACAATCTTGCTGACGCTGTCTCTGTCCACCCGACCGGTCAGGAAAATCACGGCAATATCTGCAAAATCCTGTTCCGAGCGGATCATGCCGAGCACCTGGCTGCCGTCGCAGACCGGCATCTCATAA
>DPJQ01000147.1:2454-12883 GCA_003542935.1 Lachnospiraceae bacterium
AATCCAGAAGAATCAAATCCGGCCGATCCAGGGTAATGGACCGGATCGTCGCCAAGCCGGAACCCGCCAGCGCAATATCATAGTCTTCCCCCAGCAACTCTTTCATAGACTGCTGGATCACCATAGAATCATCCACCACAAGGATCTTCTTTTTCTTCCTGGCCGCCCTGCGTTCCTGCTCGTTTTTCTCCAGATATTCCCGGATCTCAGCCACGGCATTATCCGCGTTAATCGACGGTTCCACGCTGTCCTCAAGCAAATGGGGAGCTATAGCGCAAAATGCAAAATATCCTGCTCCGGTATCCAGCAGCAGGCTGTACTGCGGAGTTTCTTTCTCAAATATTTTCTGGAGCTGCTCATAAGTGAGCAGATTCTCCGCTTCCAGATCGTACTCATCGGCAGAAGCAAAATGCTCCTTGATACGGTTCACAAACTGCCGGGCAGCATAGCGGGTGGCATTTATGATCATGGTATTTAGTTTTTCCGTACTGGTATGTATCATATTGCCGACGGTCTTTAGCAACAGTCTCTCCTCAAATACCAGAACAATCTCCCACTTCTTTTCCTCACCGTTGCTGTATATCAGACGGTAATAAATACCCTTCCCAAACTTTTCTCCGCCATAATGCTCGCTGATCACCCGTGAATTCAGCTGGAACATATCAAAGATCAGGTTAGTGACGATCTCGCCCATCGCCTTCTGCGCCTCGTCCGGCAGCAGATTATCCCACGTGCCCACCGTCTCATCTCCATTTATGATCGCGTAATCCTCCGTAAGCGTGTGCCCGACCAGCCAGCCTATGCAGACGCCCAGGAAATGGTCGACCGCCTCCTGGGAATAATTCGTCCGCAAAAGCTCCTTCTCCAGCTCCGGAAGAGTAACATACTGAAAGTTTTTGTGGAGCCTGCGATGGGTCTTAAGCCCCTTGTAATCGATGGAGGCCATATACCCTTCCTCCTCGGCAAAATGCTTCACGGCGTGGGCCTTGAAGTATTTGAGTCCTTCCTCACAGGCCCACTGGCGTTTCTCTTCATCCCCACTGTGTTTGAGCACTTTGTTCATAATACCGAAAAGTTTGCGGTGTTCTTTATCGATATAATCAATACCTAAGTTAAACCGATCCTGCCAAACTAATTGATCCACCATTTTTCGTTCCCCCATTCAAAATAATTATAGCAAATCGTTCATTGCAGATTTTATTTATTCTAGGATATCACATTCTTGGGGGGAGCACAACTATTCGTCTTTGTTTTTTCTTTTATTCGGCTGCTCATTGTTTTCCCCGCCTTCCTCCGACTTTTCCAATTGATGCCGGGCGATGAACGCCGCCGCGTCATCGGGTGCATCGTCCACCGTATCGTCTCCCACATCCACCAGAGTGGGCTGTCTGCGATAGAGGATATCGTACATCACCGGGACAATGAACAGCGTCATGAATGTAGCATAGGCCAGACCGCCCACGATGACGATGGCCATCCCCTTGCTCATGGAGTCGCCGGCATCCTGGCTGTAGATCATCGGGCACATGGCCAGGATTGTAGTCAGCGCAGTCATAAGGATCGGGCGCATACGGGTTACGCCGGTAGCCACCAGAGCCTCCCGCTTTTCCATACCGCCAAGGCGCAGCTGGTTTACATAGTCTACAAACACGATACCGTTGTTTACCACCGTGCCCATCAGCACCAGGAAACCCATCAGACTCATCATGGACAGCTGTTCTCCTGCAGACACCAGACCCAGAAGCCCGCCGGTGAAGGCCAGCGGCACCGTAAAGATCACGATGAACGGGGATAGCAGACTCTGGAACTGGGCCACCATGACCAGATAGATCAACACGAACGCCAGGGCCATCATCTCCAGCATCTGGGTCAGCATTTCCGCTACATCCTCCGTGGAACCTCCCATCTCCACCGTATAACCCTCCGGCGTCGTGGAGGCATCCAGTTTTTCCTGCACGGTACGGCCCACCAGGGTGGAATTATAGCCCTTCTCCATGGCAGCCGTCACGGTCATAGTGCGTACGCCGTTCTCCCGGGCGATGGAAGCTACACCTTTTCCTTTGGTGATCGTGGCATACTCTTTCAGTCTGTGGGTCTCAGTGACCGCATTGCCGTCTTCATCCGTCGTATCTACTTTGAATTTCATCTTCAGCAGATTTTCCACAGTCAGCAGTTTTGTCTCGTTGATGATATGGATATCCATATCTGTATCGTCTATCCGGGCCGCCACCGCGTTTTTATCCGTGGTCAGCCGGTCAGTGATATCCTGATAGATTTGGGCCACGGTCAGGCCGTCGCGCATGGCCTTCGTCTTGTTGATATTCAGATAGATCTCCTGATCGCCCTCCTCCTGGCCGTTAGATATATCGGTACATCCCTCCGTATCCTCCAGGATCTTCATCACATCCTCACTGATATGTAAAAGCTCATCCAGATCGCGGCCGCTGATCTCGATAGAAAGACCACTGTCCGACAGAGAAGACATCTCGCTCATGGATGAGGATGAAGTGGACACCTCGCAATCCATTCCCTCTGTGCCGCTCTCAATATCGTCGCAGATTTTCTGAATATCCGCCACGGATGTGATCCCTTCCTCCGGCAGGATATAGAAGCTGTAATTCAGATAATCGTCAGAACTCATGGTACTGGAAATCAGGCTTCCCACATTCGTGAGGGCACCCACGGTCTCCACATGTTCTACCTCCATGATGGCTTCCATGACCTGGTCTGCCGTCTTTCGGGCCGTATCACGGTCCATCTCCTCAGGCATCTGCACCGTGACGCCAATCTGCTCTGTAGTCATCTCCGGCAGCACCGAGATACCCATGCGTCCCACCTCGTCCACGGACCAGACGAGAAGCGCTATGGCAATGACCAGCGGAATGATTTTGAACCGAAGAAAAAATGTCAGCACTTTCCCGTATATCCGCTGAACTCTGTCGAACAGGGGATGACGCCGCTCCTTATGCTTTTTCAGTATAGCCGATCCGATCACCGGAACCACTAAAAGGGCCACCAGAAGAGAAGCTGTCAGCGCGTACCCGATGGTCAGCGCGAAAGGCAGCATGAGCTGCCGTACATAGCCGCTGGTAAAGATCATCGGCAGGAACACGCAGATTGTGGTCAGTGTGGAGGCTATGATGGCCCCGGCCACCTGTTTTGTGCCCTGCACGGCGGATCGGGGCGCAGCCAGTCCCCGGCCGCGCAGACGGTAAATATTTTCGATAACAACAATGGAGTTATCCACCAGCATACCGATAGCCATGGCCAGACCCGCCAGGGACATCATGTTGATGGATATGTTTCCCAGATACATCAGTATGATCGTCACCAACACGCTGAAAGGTATGCTGAACGCCACCACCAGGGTAGGCTTCACGTCCTTTAAGAAAAGCACCAGTACCAGCACCGCCAGCAAAGCTCCGTAAAACATACTGGTCAGAACGCTCTCGATGAACATGAAGATGTAATCACCCTGGTCCATCAGCGCCGTAATGTGCAGGCCCTCATTCTTTTCCTCCAGCCGGGCCATAGCCTCTTTGCAGTCTGCAGACACGTCGCTGGCCCCCGCCGTGCTGTTTTTATAGACGGCCAGCACCACGGCCTGTTCGCCGTTGACTTTCTCGTAGCTTTCGTCCGCATTATCCACCACCGTCAGATCTGCTACATCGGACAGCTTCACATCCCCGACACCGTCCATATAGAGCAGCACCAGATCCTCCAGTTCTTCCAGCTCTTTAAAGTTCTCACCCACCTTCAGGAGCCACTGCTCGTCGTTCTTGTCATCCACATACCCGGCGGGCATGGAAAAATTCTGAGCATATACAATGCCGGACAGAGTCTCCAATGTCACCAGGCTGTCCACGTTGGCGTTTTCCCGGGCCGCTTTCAGCGAATCCTCAAAACTCTCCTGGGCCGTATCCAGCTCGCCTTTAGCATCCTCGATAGCCTGTTCGGCGGCAGCCATCTGGGCATCCGCGGAACCGAAACCGGCGGAGGCTTCCATGGAACCTTTGTAAGCCTGTTTATACTGTTTATCCAAATCCTTCATCTGTTCTTTGACGGCGCTTACCATAGCTTCCGTGGCAGCGAGCTTCGTCTCCAGATTTGCCAGCTCCGTCTCAATCTGGGGGAAACGGGTATTGACGATATCATAGACCTGTTTCACATCTTTGTAGGAAAGCTCTCCGATCTGTTCCCCGTAACCGGCTGCTTTGACCCACTCCAGAAAAGCATTGAAACTTTTCTTATCGGCTACTGCCTCGTCAATATTCGAGGGTATGGTCACACCGGCCATCTTGGCCATCTCCCCCATGGCTGCCGCAAGCTGGCCCAGCGTCTCATCGATGGTTTTATATGTCTCTTCAATTTTATTATCCTTGTATGCCTGAAGTTCCGCCTCCAGGGCCGCCTTCTGAGTCTGCAGGCTGGTGAGCTGAGACTCATAAGCCGCCTTGGTGGCCTCCGCCTTATCCAGGGCCAGGCTGGCCTTGGCCAACTGACTGGTGGTAGATTTTTTCTGGCTTTTCAGCTTCTTTTTCTGGGAGGACAATTTTGACTCGGAATCATCCAGTTTTTCCTGGGCTTCATCCAGATCCACCGCCGCCTCGTCCAGCTTATCGTTGGTCTCTCTGAGGATCTTCTCATTGACCTCATCGATCTTATCCTTGTTCAGACGTACCTCCACGGTCTTCTCGATCAGGCCCAGGCTGGTAACGCTGGCCACCCCGCCTACACGCTCCAGAGCCGGCAGCACCTCCTCCGTGGTAAAGTCCGATATCTCATAGATATCCATACCCTCCCTGCTCACACTGGCATAAATCGTCGCCATCATATCCGTACTGATCTCCAGGATATTCGGTGAGCCGCAGGACTCCGGCAGATTATTTTTAGCCGACTCCAGAGCCGTGTTCACTTTGACCATGGCCGAATCCATGTTAGTGTCATCTTCGAATTCCAGCATGACCATGCTGTAATTCTCCGCACTGCTGCTGGTGACATTCACCACGCCGCTGATGGTACCCAGGCTGCTCTCCAGAAGCTCTGTCACCTCCCGCTCCACTTTCTCGGGACTGGCCCCGGGGTATGTAGTGATCACCGCCATATAGGGGATGGTGAAATTTGGCAGCAGATCCGTGGACATCCTGGTGACACTGACAAATCCGATCACCATAGCCACGATCACGGCCACCAGCACTGTATATGGTTTCTGCACACATTTTTTGAACATGCTATGTACGACCTTTCTGCTTGATTTCTATACTGTATTTACCGATCAAGTGACAGATTACCATCGATTGAGTAAAAACTCAAGGAAAATGGCGTTTACTTTAATCAAGATTATAACAGAATCATAATGCTAACCTGGTTAGGATTTTAAAACGGCCAATGGGGAAAGTCAATATTGTTTAGGAAAAGTTAAGAGAATGGAAAAATTTTTTATAAGATATGCATAAATCCCCGGCATATAAGCTCTTTTCTGCCTATATGCCGGGAACCCTTCCGCAACGGAGAGTGTGGGATTCGAACCCACGTGCCCAGTAAAGGACAACCGCATTTCGAGTGCGGCTCGTTATGACCACTTCGATAACTCTCCTTCTCAACATACGCCGTTATTATACCCGCTCACGGCAGATTCGTCAAGAAAAATGTTATCGATAAAAAGTTCGATAAAAAGACGTTAATGACCGGCCAAAGGCTGCTTCATCGCCGCCAGCACCGACAGGGTCAGATCCCAGGTACGTTTCACGGAGGAAATGCTCAGCACCTCCCCGGTGGTATGGATGCCCTGCATCTGAGGGCCGTAGGATACACAGTCCAGACCCGGCAGCTTATCCGCCAGAATGCCGCATTCCAGTCCGGCATGGATACTGCAGATCATGGCTTTCTTCCCGGTCTGTTCTTCATACGTGCGGACGATCAGCTCCCGGATCCTGGAGTCCGGCCGGTACTCCCAGGCCGGGTACTCGCCGGTAATCTCGCACTCGCCGCCCAGCAACACCGCCAGTGACTGTTGCTTTTCCAAAAGCCAGGCTTTCTCCGAAGCCAGGGAACTGCGCACGGAGGAAACGGCGGTAAAGTACTCCTCCCCCAGAGAAATCTTCCCCAGATTCAGGGATGTGCGCACCGCACCCTCCAGGGCCTCCTCCATCTTCTGCACGCCATTGGGCATATGCACAAGGGTCAGAACCACCCGGGATGCCGATACCGGCTGAAGCACCCGGGCGGAACCTTCACCAATCTTTTCTCCGTAAATACGGGCCTCCGGCTCTTTCACAGCATACTCCCGCCGGATGGCTTCGGCCGTTTTCTCCAGACACCGTTCAAAGGCCGCTGCCTGTTCCCTGTCTACTACCACCTCGGCGTGACTGAAACGGGCAATAGCATTATCCTTCTCACCTCCGGACAAAGACGCAATCCATACATCCACCTCCTCCATCAGCGTATAGAGCAGCCGACCCATCAGCACATTGGCATTGGCATGTCCTTTATCGATCTCTCCCCCGGAATGTCCTCCGGCCAGATTTTCTATGGACACGCGATACCGTACACCTTCTTCTTCCGTCCATTTCACCGGAATCCTGCCGGAAGCCGTGGCACCTCCCGCACAACCCGTCAAAAAGATCCCTTCATCCTCCGAATCCAAATTCAGGAGTATACGGCCTTTCAGATCGGAAGTATTCAAAGCCGTGGCCCCCAGCATACCCACTTCCTCATTGACCGTCAGCACTACCTCCAGAGCCGGATGGAGGATTGTATCGTCCTCCAGGATTGCCAGAGCATAGGCCACTGCAATCCCGTCGTCTCCACCCAGGGAAGTGCCCTCGGCATACAGGTCATCCCCGTCCACCACGAGCTGCAAACCGTCCTTTTCCATATCCAGCGGACAATCATCCTCTTTCACACTCACCATATCCAGATGCCCTTGAAGGATCACGGTGTCACCGTTCTCGTATCCCGGCGAGGCATCCTTCCAGATCACCACATTGCCGACATCGTCCTGTCTCGCCCGAAGCATGTGGCTTCCGGCAAATGCCATACAGTAATCGCTGAGCGCATCCGTATGGAAAGACCCGTGGGGGATCTTACAGATCTCCTCAAAATAGTAAAACACCCGCTCCGGCTGTAAATTGCTCAATATACCCATCTTATTCTCCTTTTCATCCGCAACGGTCGGATAGACCGAATGGCCCGGATGTAAAAACAAAGCCATCATTTCCTTATCGCCAACAGAGCTATTCTGCCCGTTGACACACACACATTTTTTCTCTACTATTATAATAACATTTTCAATTACATTCCATTAGCTGATGCCCATTATGCCGTCTGTATACAGCCAACCGTATTCATCAAAGCAATATGAGCTCTCATCCCCCCCCAAGGAGGCCCTTTATGAAGATCCACATGTACCTACCTGATGCCGATCAAACCGACCGTTTTGCCGTCACCGATGAAAACCTTCATTTGCTCCTGCTCACCGCCGGGGATTCCCCCCAGTGGCGCCGCAGGATCACCGACCCTTCCGGGGATGCCGTGCTGCTGAACGTGCGCTACGCATCGCTGTCCGGCGAAAGTTTTGTATTCAGTGACATCACCGGTACCCGCGGCACCTATCATCTGCGCCGCTACTCCGCCGTCATCCGCTATCACATGCTAAATGGCCGCCGGGAAATGCAGTACCACAAAGCGGATGGCGCCGTCACAATCACACGCCGGGGCAAAAAGATCGCCACAGCCCGGCTTCTTCCGGAATACACCGCTTACTTCATCGCCGATATCACGGAGCCCTCGGAGCTCCTCTTTGTAGTCGGTTCCCTTCTGGCCGTCAGCAAAGAACTGTCCACTTCGAGAATATAAGATTCAAATCCATTGATGATCGTGGTCGGCCCGTATTTTGTCAGGCGGCTGTGCCTGTGGGTATAGGAAAAATGCATATGGCCGTGGATCATGTACCGCGGCGAATATTTATCCATCAGGCGATTGAACTCCTCAAATCCCCTGTGGGGCCAGTCATCCCCGTCGCCGATACCCGCCGCCGGGGCATGGGTCAGCAGGATGTCAAATCCCCTGTGCCACTTTAACGTCAGCCACAGCCGGCGAATCCGCCGCCGCATCTCTACCGGTGAATACTGGCAGGACACCTGGGGAATATAGCGCATCGATCCCCCCAGGCCCAGGATGCGTAATCCCTGATACTCATAAATACGATCCTCCACGCAGACGCAGCCTTCCGGCGGCTTCCTGCTGTATTTCGTATCATGATTCCCCCGCACATACAGAAGCGGGCAGTGGGCAAAGGTGACGAGAAAGGACAGATACTCCGCGGGCAGGTCGCCACAGGACAGGATCAGATCAATATCGTCCAGCATACTCTTCTCAAAATAATCGTAATATGCCTTCGACACTTCGTCCGCCACCACCAGTATTTTCATGATTTATCTCCCACCACACCCTGGATACGGGTCAGCTGCTTCGCTTCCTCTGTCAGCTCATCCATGGCAGGTATCCTCCCGTCAATATTGTCCAGAAGCCAATCCATCTTCATGATATCCTGGGCCGAAATCTGCGCATACTCCTCATTGGTAATAATCCGTCCGCCCTGGGCATGGAGCACCCCGGAAAACGGCCGAAGATCGCCGCGGACGATATTTTCACGCAGCATCCCCACCAGCTTGTGCACACCGCTGGGCATACTGCCGGAACAGAGCACATCCACCACCCCGGCGGGCAGGCCCCACCAGTAGTTCAGAGCTTTCTTATCTTTTTCGCTGTTCCACAGGCCATGACGGATGGTATCCAGGATCCGCACATAATACACGCCCCAACGCCAGATCGGCGCGATCAGATTATCGGGGTTTTCCCCTTCGTTGCCGTACAGGCCGAATTCCCGCGAGGGTGAACAGGGTGTGGTCAGTTCCTGGCCGCAGACATAAGACATCCGTTCCATCTCTTCCGCCTGTTTTCCCTGATCCACCAGCTTCGACCAAAACAGCTTTACCCGGGCCTTGGGATTGGTCATCTGCACACCCAGGGCAAAGGCGTTGATATTGGCGATCATGCCGTATAATGGATAGTCTGCCACATAACCTACCTCTTTATCCTGACACATGGCTCCCGCCACGATACCGGAGAGGAATTTCGCCTCATACATCCGGCCATAGTAGGTGCGGACGGATTTGTAGGAGGTGTTCAGTGAACAGTTCAGGATCCGCACATCGGAATTTTTTACGGCCGCTTTCACGCTGCCGTCCAAAAGCCGGGGCGATGTGGTAAAAATCAAATCACAGCCGTCATCGATGGCTTTCTGGATCACCGCCTCGGGCTTGCCGTCCTTCAAAGCTTCGTTGTAGGTATTGACCAGCAGATCCGGATACGTATTCTGCAGATGAGCCCGCCCCAGATCATGACCATAGGTCCAGGCCGAGGTCTTTGGATCCTTATCATTCACAAATCCGATCATGTACTTTTTCTTCCCGGGCGCCAGGATATTGAGGATTGGATTTGCCGTCTTCTCCGTGGGATCCAGTTTCAGCTCCACAGCATCCTCCTCCGTCAGCACCTCCAGCTCCTCTCTGGCCTTGGCGATCTTCGTCTTCAGAACCGCCGCCGAATCCTCACACAGTTCCTCATAGCCGTAGATCTGGATCAGCTTCAGCATGGCATCGCTGACAGTGATCGACAGCTTGCCAAAACCCTTCTCTTTATAAGCCAGCTGGAAATGATTGTACAGGGAACGCAACATCAGGATAGCCTCGTCATCCCACCGTTCCGTCTCCGAATTCCCCGTGGCCTTGACCAGACTTCTATAGGAGCCCTCCCGGCTAAACCAGATCACATTCAGACCGGTCAGATCATAGAAATTCATAAACTCATAGTACAGGCGTATATCCCGGTCCTCCGCGGAATATACCGGGGGAAGGCGATAGACACTGGCGGATATACTGACCGCATCGTAAAATTTCAATACACTGACCCGTTTGTTCCCCTCCTGCACATAGAAACGATTCATAAACTCATACACTTTGACCGGATCCTTGATGCCTTCGTCCAGGTGCGCCCTGCAAAGGGCCTCCCACTTCATGGAAAACTCCGACTCCTTTTCCAGAAGGGGCATAAAATTGGCCGCAAAAGCATGGGAGCGCCCCTCCGTGCTGGTGCCTACCACCTGATCCAGCGGTATATCCATCGTCCCCAGATATACCTCCCGACGCACTGGTGTATATTGCAAGATGTGATCCAGCACCGGCAGGTAAGGATACCCTCCTTTCGCCAGCTGATGCCTGTAGCACCTCTGTCCTTTTCTCAACGCTTTTTCATATTCTTCGTAATTCATACTCCTCCTTTGGGCCGATATGCCTTTTTTCTTTCATCAAAAACCTGTTCCGGGAAAACCTCAGACACTCTTTGCCGCCGGACCATCCGGGGATGT
>DPJQ01000147.1:13140-17618 GCA_003542935.1 Lachnospiraceae bacterium
GCCGCCGGACCATCCGGGGATGTCCTTTTCCCGCAAGAAACGCCGCCCGAAAAACCGATGCTCTACCGTAGCTCCATCTCCACGCTAATCTTTTGTTCCCCGTACGTCACCGTAGCCAGACTCCCGCTGATCAGCGGCATCATCGGCGGCAAATGCCCCAAATCCACGTCCATCAGAACAGGTACCCGAAAACTCTCCAGAAGCTCCGTCACCGCCCTGTACTGATCAAGGCCCATGATCTCCTGCCCGTGGCACAGAGGCCGCCCGATCAGAAATCCCTTCACATGTTCAAACCATCCCGCGTGTTTCATCTGCCAGACGGCCCGCCGGATCGCCAGCACACTGAGGTCGCAGGATTCCATAAACCAGATGGTGCCATCCTCTTTGTACCTGCCGGCAAAATCCTTCACCCCGTCATAACAGGTTCCCAGCAGATTGATCATACAGTCCATACAGCCGCCCACCAGGCGGCCGGAAAACCGCATCGGTTCCTCCCCGCCAAACGCACGGATCACGCGGGGTTCCGTCACATGGTAGGGCTCCAGCGGATGCTCCTCATCCTTTTTCGCCTCTTTCTCCCACTGCGGATACCCCCCCATCGAAAGTTTCTGCCCCCGAAGCAGCCTGTAGGCGTCCGAGATAGCCGGATGCCAGGGCTCCATACCAAAAGCCGGGGCGCAGGGGCCGTAGACAGCTGCCGTATCACAGAGGGTCGTCAGCAGGAAAGTCATATTCGTATTATCGGAATAACCCATGTACCATTTGGGTTTTCCCTGCCGGATTTTTTCAAAATCCACGTAATCAAGGATCTCACACATCAACTCACCTCCGCCGCAGGAGATCAGCACGTCGCTGTCCGGCGACAGATAGCCCTCCGTCAGCTCCCTGCCACAGGCCCGGGGCGTATTGCTAATGCCGAGCCCCCTGCCTTCATAGCAGTTGGGCCCCAGCACCACTGGATGCCCCAAGGCACGAAAACGCTCCTGGGCATGGTCAAAGCCGGTTCTGTACGGCTCAATATTACAACCAAAGGAGGGCGCCACAAAACCAATGGCACCGCCCTCCCGCAAAAATTCCGGATATTTCATATTTTCCCCTTTCCTGACGTGGCTTGCTGCGTCATCCGGGTAGATTTGGAAGACCACTTCCAAACTTACCTCCTCAGGATAGGATCCGGGCGACTGTCCGGTACCCTCACAGTTACTATTTCGGCTCTATTGTACATGGCAAAGCCGCCTCCCACAACCACAAATTGCACAAAAACGCGGTTACTCCTTCCACATAAAAGCCAAACGGCGCACCATGATCCCGCTGACGATCCCGATCACCGCTCCTGTCACTACGCCGGACACCAGAAGCACCGGCAGATACCATGCCAGCCGGTAAGTCTCCACCACCAGCACAGCCACCAAAAGCTGCCCCATATTGTGACACACGCCGCCCAGGATGCTGACGCCATAAATACTGAATCCTTCCAGCCGCCGCAAAACTGTCATAGCAGCCAGACTGAGAAGCCCCCCGGCCAGAGAGAAAAGGATGCTGTACAGGTTTCCGAACAAAAAACCGGTCAGTAAAATGCGCATCACCGATACTGCCAGGGCCTCCCCCGCCGTGCCCAGCCACAGAAGCCACACCGTCACCAAATTGGGCAGCCCCAGTTTGATCCCCGGCACTCCCGGGAAAAAGGGGATCAGCGATTCCACATAACTTAAGATCATGGCTGCCGCCGTCAAAAGACCCAGTCGGGCTATTTTCCGTGTTGTCAGGCCGTTTTTTTTCATATATCCGACATTCTCCATATCTTCCGATATTTTCCCTAAACGCTTTTATCCCACCACCGCATCCGGTGTATTTTCGCCGCATTGAGGATCGACGATCTCCAACACTACCCGATTGGGCATACACACAATGGTGCCGCCTTTGGCGTCAATGCTTTTGGTATGCACACAGATCAGATCCGGGCAATCCGCCTCCGTCATGGAAACCACGCCGTCCGCAATCACACAGGTATTCGTATCACCGATATCGATCGTGCGGTCCTCTTCCAGGGAATATTCCCCATACACCCGGCCGTCCACGGTGATCCGCAGCGTCGAACCGGTCTGCCCCGGCGCAAACTGCAGAACCGCCCACACGATCCCCGCCAATGCCAAAACAACTGCCACCAATATCATATCTCTTTTCTTCATCACTTTTCCCTGTTATCTCCTCCGGACTGTCCGTTTACATCGTTCTCCGCAGCATTCCTGCTCTGGCCCGGCGCCCGAAATCCCCGGGAGATATTTTCCGCTGCTCACCAGCCACTGGAGTGGGTGATCTGCAGATCCGCATCAATAAAACTTGCCTCTACGCCCGCAAGGGATTCCACATAGGCCATCCCCTTCTCCGGCCCCAGCAGAAAGCAGACCGTACTCAGCAGATCCCCGGTCAGGGAATCCTCCGAGCGAATACTCACCTGCCACAGGCCGTTCTCAACCGGATAGCCGGTCCGCGCATCCAGGATATGGTGATACAGCCGTCCGGCCTCCCGAAAATACCGCTCATACACGCCGGAGGAAACCACCGACTGATCCGCCACCTCCACGATCTCTATGCTCTCCCCGGAATCGCCGAAGGGTTTCTGCAGGCCGATTTTCCAGTCGGTCCCGTCCGGCTTGTTTCCTATGGTCAGCACATTGCCCCCCAGGTTGATCGTTCCTGCCGTAACCCCCTGTTCCCTGAGATATTCTTTCAGACAATCCGCCGCATAACCCTTCACGATGGCTCCCAGCTCCAGCATCGTATCCGGCGAGGCAAAAGTCAGCATCCGGCCCTCCAGCCTGACTTTCGAGGCATCCACCTTGTCCAGCGCCTTCTGCAGGATCTCTCCGGAGGGAACTTTCCCCTCCCCGCTCTTAAAATCCCAGATTTCCGACAGCGGCGCCACCGTAATATCAAAAGCGCCGTCCGTTACATTATAATAAGAAAGTCCGGTTTCAATCAGTTTCGCCAGCTCATCCGACACCTCCACCGTATCCGTTGACCGGTGATTCACCGCATACAGTTCGCTGTCCTCCCGGGTGCGGCTGAACGTCCGCTCCAGCTCTTCACAGATCGCAAAGCATCCTTCAAACACCGCCTCGCCTTTCACACCATAGAGCCTGAGTGAGACTACCGTATCAAAATAGTAGCCCGTGCGGCTCTCCTCATTTTGTTTTCCGCTCCCGCAGCCGCCGGAAAACAGGAGAAGCAATACCAGTGCAGAAATTATCCAAAATCGAACCCATCGGCTCCACTGTCCGTTTTCCTCACAGAGATTCCTTTCATTTCCGTCCATCTTCCTGTCTGTCCTTTTTTCCAACACCGTTATTCAGAATCTGTCACTACACGCATTATAGCGCAAAAGCTGCGCTTCGCCAAGTCACTATTCTCTGCAAGCCGGGAAAATCCGGCCACATGCTTCATCAAACGGCTACAGGGGAATAACTTTAGACAGCAGCTTTACATTGTATTTAGTCCTGTCTCTGTATATAATGAAACCAGTATTTGGGAAACAATATCTTTGAAAAATATGGATAAACTGACTTACTACAAAAGAAGTGTTCAAGACTTTTTTATCTGTCTGAATCGTTACTACCTCCATCCAGGAAGAGGAGAGAGACCATGACCCAGGAAGAATTGCTGGACAAACTACACACATTCACCGCGGTGGAGCATTTCTATAGAGAGTACTATCTGGCCCGGCAGGTTCCGAAAACATTGCGGGAATTCCTTGACACTATGGACAGCAATTTTATCGAAGAACACCACCTGCAAATACCGGATGCAGCCATTGTGTACAATGCGGCACCCTATCCCGAACAGACTTTTTTGACATGAACCACGGCCGCTCCATTGCCCCCTGCAAACATCCGAATTACTCCCCTGCCCTGGCCCACAGCCATCATTTTTTCGAAGCTCAGTATGTGGTGGAAGGTATCTTCACACATTCCGTCTCCAACTATGGGAGCAGCATGAAACAGGGCGATTTCTGTCTCATTTCCCCGGATATCGAGCATAATCTGTAGGTATTCTCCGATGATGTGATTGTGATTAATTTGCTGATCCGCCGCTCGACTTTCGAGGACATTTTTTTCAATTTACTGCGGGGGGACAATATCCTGTCTTCCTTCTTTCTCAGCAATACGATTATATCTGCACGATCTTATGCATCTTTAGTAATGTTATAACTGTATCCATCTCATCCCTCAAAGTATGAATATCGCTTCGGATATTTTTTTCAGATACTTTTACGGCAAATTCCAGATTGCCAAGCCGCTTATCTGTACGATCCTGTTTATATTCTATCACATCTAACCTTTGTTCGATATTTCCGATATTGCCCTGCATAGCCGTAATATCTCCGCGCATTTCCGTGATGTCCCCGCGCATCTCCGACATCTCTCCCTGTATGGCCGTAATGTCTCCGCGCATTTCCGTGATGTCTCCGCGCATCTCCG
>DPJQ01000291.1:0-18073 GCA_003542935.1 Lachnospiraceae bacterium
ATTTCAAAAGTTGTAAACTGGTGTCTGTTATAATATAATTATGTGAAATTATCACTATGTTGTCAAGAAAAAATACTTGATATGCATTTTTAGGCATATCCCGAAACCCCGCTATGTGAGACGGGAGAAATATGAAAAACTTATGCAGGAGTTCCGGCGGCTACCCTCCAAACGAAAGAAAAGAAGGCCCTGACAATGTATGTTACATACTCTGATTTAGTTCAGATTGGAAATTACACGCGTATATCCTCTTCAATCTCTTCCGCAAAAGGCCCGGCCAGAAGCGCAGCCCCTCTCTTTTTCCCAAAATAATCGTGGTCAAACACGATCGGCGATCCGTCGGGATTCTCAAAGAGCTGCTCCGGCTCGAAAGCTTCTCCAAGAGTCGCGGTACTCACAAAAGGAATCTCAAACCGGGGCAGATACTCATACAGGTTTGTTTTCAACCTGTATGCGCCGTCCTGCTCCTCCAGAATAAGCTCCACATGATGTTCCGCGTCAACCCTGCAGTTTTCTTCCGCGTCGCAGGGCATGGCTCCGTTAAAGTACACATTGCCGCCGGTATAAACAGGAAGGTGATCGTAGTAGATATCCTTCCCCCGGTGGTCGATGGCCGTCTCGGGTGTAAAGCGGGCGAAATACTCCTCTGCGGTGGGATAGCCGTCGTAGGGCTTTGTCCCGCAGACAAACCGGCACTCCGCCGTTATACCCTCTTTTGCGGCAAATGCCGTCAGGTCATCCCGGATCTTTTGCTGCACGAAAATATTGTTGTAGAACCGGGCGTCCCCGTGGAGGAATGTCATAAAACCCGCCACCTCCGTGCGATGGGGTACATGGTAGGGCGTGTACCTCGGCGTGGGGAAACGGCGCCCGCCGTTATCCGTCCCGGCGCCCACCCAGGTGAAGGATCCGGCAATCAGGTTATGGACAAAAGCGATACCCTGGGTGCTGACGCGGGCCGCGCAGTTGGATAAAAGCAGATTATGGTCAATCAGCGTCGGTCCGTGGGACACTTCGATAAAAATGTCCTCTCCCAGAGCCAGGCCGTCCGCAATATCCGTATCCACCGGCGGTACGTTATCGTGGAACAGGTTGGCAGTCACACGGGTTCCCTGGGCCTGCCAGTCCAGCCAGAGCCCCCGGGTACAGTGATGGAAATGGTTGCGGCGGATCACTACGTCGATGGCCGCGTGCATCTTGATACCGCCGATCTCCGCCCCGGCCAGGTTCTGTTTATTATTGATATGGTGAATGTGGTTGTCCTCGATCACGGAGAACACCCCTCCCAGATGCCCCACGATCCCCGTCTGTCCGCAGTCATGGATGTTGCAGCGGCGGACGATATGAGAACCGATATTTTCCTTCGTCCACCCTTCCCGCTGAGCCTGACAGATGGCATCCCGTTCCGTCTGGGTACCGTCCTTGTAAAGCTTCGTCGTCCACTTATTTTCGTTTTCCGGCTGCAGATATTTTCCCAGGGATATACCGGAACATTTTGAATGGGCGATCTCACAGTCCTCTATGATCCAGCCCTTCGACCAGTGGGGCCCCACCATACCTTCCTGATAGGCTGTGGGCGGCGCCCAGGTGGTAGCTGCTTTTTCCACCTTGAAACCGGAAAGTGTGATATAGCCGATGCCTGTCCGATCCGGATAGAAGCAGTTGCGGCGCACGTTGATCTCCACGTCCTCCTCATTGGGATCCATGCCCTGGAAATTAGCATAGATCACTGTATGATCACCATCCTGCCTGGTATACCATACATACACGGTAAAATCCGGATCCCAGGAGCTTTTATAGGGTGCGGGATCGCATACCGTTTCAAGAGAAAAAACCTCATACAGAGACTTTCCGTTCAGATATACTTCCCCGGTGTGGGCCGGAGTCACCGCATTGTACCAGTCCCCCCTGACTACGGTGGTATAGGGATTGTAATCCCCGAAAATCCCGTTCGGTATGCGGACCGTCCATACATTTCCCTCATACCGTGTCCAACTCTTCACCGGCTCCGCGCCGGTGATCACCGCCCCCAGCGGAACCTCGCTGCGGTAGATAACGCGATGATCTCCGTCCACGCCGCCCCGGGCAGGATTCACATACTCACGGTAGACACCGGGAGCCACCGATACTTCATCCCCCGGCCCGGCCACAGCGGCAGCCGCGCCGATCATCTGAAACGGATACTCCTTTGTGCCACAGCCGCCGCGGGGAGCGTCGGCCGATACATAATATCTCATAATACAAACCCTCCTGCTTAACTCGCCATATTTATTGATGGATATCATTATACAGCATGGCGGACGGTATAGCTACATACCGGCAGCCAAAAATACGGTTCAGTGAATCAAGTATACAAAATACACAGCATAGGAAACCAGCATCACCACACCCACCGGACGGGTCAGCTTCCTTTTTGGCACTACTCCCGCAAAGAGAAGCAGCACCGCAGCCGCGGCAAACAGGGAATCAATGAAAAAGCCCGCCTCATAGGCCACCGGCGTAATCAGGGCCGTAGTGCCCAGCACAAACAGGATATTAAAGATATTGCTGCCCACGATATTGCCGATGGCGATATCCGCATTGTGTTTCCTGGCCGCCGTCACCGAGGTGACGAGTTCCGGCAGGGATGTCCCCAGCGCCACGATCGTCAGGCCGATGAACCGCTCGCTCATGCCGAAGATCCTGGCCAGAGCCGTGGCGGCATCTACCGTGACATCACTGCCCCAGATCACCAGCGCGATACCGACGGCCCCAAAGATCAGAAGCCGCAGGATACCTTTTTCCCCGGATGATTCTTCCGGCTCGCTCACCCCATGCCGGGACATCCACAGCAGATAACCCAGATAAAACAGCATCAACAGCCACAGGATGGCTCCTTCACCGCGTCCGATCACATCGCCGCTCAGCCCCAGAAACATCATGAGCACTGTCACCAGAAACGTAAAGGGAATCTCATAATGCAGCGTGGACGCCTGAATGGCCAGCGGCGTGATCACTGCCGTCAGTCCCAGAATGATCAGGATGTTGAGAATATTGCTGCCCACCACGTTGCCGATGCAGATGCCCGCGTCTCCTTTAAGCGCCGCCGTGATGCTGACGGCCGCCTCCGGTGCGCTTGTACCCATAGCCACAATGGTCAGGCCAATGACCAGCTGGGGAATGCCGAATTTCCGCGCGATCCCCGCCGCACCTTCCACAAACCAGTCCGCTCCTACCACCAGCATCACAAATCCCACCACGATCAGTATCAACTGTACCAGGATCTCCATATTGTTTCCTCCTTCCACAGGCCAGAAAATTTTGACACGGCGGCAGTTCAGACGGGCAGAACTGCCGCCCAGGGTTCCCCTGTGCGGCAAAAAAAGAGACTCCTGCCGCACTTATGTACGACAAAAGTCTCGTTACTTCGTTACACACCGGGTTCCGCTTAAAGACAGGAACCGTACTGACGGTCATGCAAACGCCCTGTGGACGCCAACTACTCCCTCTTATCTTGTCCCATTGTAACCATTCACCCAAAAAATGTCAACGGTCTTTTTGAGAATTTCACTTAAGCCTTTTTCATACGTATTGCCATATACTGCTTCTCCGGCAGCTCCACCCGGATATTGCCGCTGTAAGTCCCCGGCAGTTTGGTGACGGCCATATCCCATGTATCAAGCAGTTCAATCTCATAAGCGCAGCCCTCCGGCAGCTCATAAGTGCGGAAGGCGGGCTTGAAGAAACCAAAGTAGTACAGGAAATAGGAATTGTCGTCCTCCCGGCACAGGCAGGGGACATCCCAATTGGCCTCATGGTTTTGGGCTGTCAGCTTCAATGGCGCCGCGCCTTCCGGGACATCCGCCATGACTTCACGCAGGAAAGCGATCCGCTCCGGACAGGTACCATGGAGCCTGCCGCCGTGAGACCACCAGATCTGGTCATACTGGACATAAACTTCACCGTGGGAGAGATAGCCGCCCCGGATACAGCCCTCCCAAAACCGCCGGGTCATCTCCTCGCCGGTAATGTTGCCCCAGCCGAAGTTGATGTTGCCCTCATAGGCACACTCGTCAACCACGATGGGTTTCTGATACTGCCTGCGCCAATCGTTGACATTTTCGGCGGTCTTATAAACATCCATGCGTTGGATGCTCACATGAGTAATCCAGGGACGGGTGTGATCATAGAGTGCGACACAGTTGTGGATAGAGCGCAAATGTCCATAAGAGTCCCGCCCCATCACCACACGGGCATACAGTTCCCAATCCTCAACCGTCTTCCAGGGCATCAGGTCAAACTCATTGGCCAGAGACCACCAGACATTTTTGAAATGGCACAGGCGATCCACAGCGTAGCGAAGATAGAACACGTCGGTATCCCGGTCCATTTTGGAGAAGCCCCACTTGTCATAGGGGTGGAGCAGGATGATGTCGGCCTCGATGCCCAGCTCGTCCAGCTGCGCGATCCTTTTCTCCAGGTTGTCCCAGAAGCCCTGGTTGAACCGGGTGAAGTCAAAGCCGTCCGCCTCATTCCCCTCAAAGGCGTAACTGCCGGGATTGGCAGTATTGTATGTATAGAACTTGGGAAAGATGCACATCCGGATCTTATTAAAAGGAGCTTTTTTCAACGTCTCCAGCGTCTCCTCCTGAACCTCCCGGGACTGGTTGATCCAGGCATAGCAGGTGGTGCCGAAGGGCTGGAACCTGGTGCCGTCCTCATAGGCAAAGTGAAATTTGTCTTCAAGGGTAACGGTACTCTGGGGACGGACCTCGTTCATGGGCAATACCCGTCCGTGGTTGTTCTCCCCGGCGGGAACACACTCACATCTCAGTTCAATGCCGTTAAGCTGGGGATCGTTGGACTTGGTAACGGCCGTCCAGATCCCCGGCCTGCGGGGCATAAAACGAACCCGGTAATTCCCGTTGCCGCAGTAAAAACCGTTTACCTCCACGGTGTCAGCTCCATCGGTAAAGGCAGCTTTCAGCCAGATATCGGTATAAGGATTCCCGACATCAGCACCCTGCAGGGCGGTCTCAAAAATCTTATATTGCTCCGTCATATTAAACCTCCATATTGATGCTATGTTCTCTTCATTTTACTTTCTCTTTGCCATATCCGCAATGATACCGTCATATTCCTTATCCAACTTATAGAACAGGAGGATGATAAACATTGCCGCAAAGATGAACAGCGGAACATACAGGAAAATGGTACGGATGCCATTGATGGCGGACTCAGGCTGGGCGGCGGAATTGCTGACAAATCCAAAAGCTGCCAGAATCCATCCCAGAGCAGCGGAGCCGATACCGGAACCCACCTTTTGGCCAATGGAGTTGGCGCTGAACACAAGCCCCTCGGCACGGATATGGGAGTGCCAGTCGTTATACTCCACGGTGTCGGCCAACATACCGTACATGACGCCGGACAGAGCCGCATTGCCGAAGCCTTTCACAACGGCAGCCACATACAGCAGCACATAGCTGGTGGGACCCAGCAGAACCATGGCATAGCCGAGGAAGGAAATCGTGACGCCGGCGATGGCGATCTTCTGCTTGCCGACCCTGCGGATGATCACGGTGCAGGCGGCAAATGCCACGAAAGATGCAACATTTTGATAGATAGCCAGACTGCCTACCAGAGAGTCATCGTTCATGATGTACTGTCCATAGTAAACGTTCACGCCTATAAAAGCATTGACTGTACTGTTCAGGAAAAAAATCCCCAACAGCATGACCCAGTATTTATTTTTCAGCAGGCTGAGCAAAGCCTCTTTGATATTGACATTCTCCGTTTTTCCTGTGTCTTCGGCGGTTTCCGTGACGGCCTCCTTTGTGGTGAAAAACACGACCAGAAAGAAGATGATCGCCACAATGCCGTAGATGATGAATGTCTTTATCCATGCCGCGGAGTCACCGCCAAAAAAGTTGACCAGAGGCAGGGTGGTGGCACTGACGACCATACCGCCGCCGAAGGCGAAGACCATTTTGGAAATATTCAGATAGCCGCGCTCTGTCTGGTTCTTAGTCATCAATGCTGCCAGAGAGCCAAAAGGCAGATTGATGGCGGTGTATACCACGGTGACGGCCAGATTGTAGGTCAGAAACGCATAGACAATCTTTCCGGTAGTACCGAAGTCCGGGGCGCTGAACATCAGCACCAGGGATACGGCAAAGGGGATGCACCACCAGAGCAGCCAGGGCCGGGCTTTGCCGTGCTTGCTGTGGATCTTTTCCATGAATGTCCCGACAATCAAATCGCTGACACCGTCCATCAACCGGGAAAGCAGAAGCAGGGTGCCAACCACACCTGCTCCCAGGCCGGCCACGTTGGTCAGGAAGTAGGTGTAGAATGTGTTGACCGGGTTATACATCATGTTATTGGCAAAGTCGCCGACACCGTACCCGATACGCTCTTTCATGTGGAGAGATCGATTCTCGCCTTCATAGACATTTTTTGTTTCTTTCATGTTCTGTCCATCCTTTCATTTGTTTGTGGTGTGTTGTTTATCGTGCCTACAGTCTACCGCCCTGGAAACTTAACCGCAATATCAAATTAAGTACAATTTACTTAATTGTTTCTTATCTACTTTTATCTGTGGGACAAAACCTGCCTTATTGCGTCTTTCCACCCAACGCGCCGCTCCTTACGGCTGTCAGGAGCCATCCGCGGATGATAGTTTTTATATTTAACGTGGTCAAAAATTGTTTCCGGGTCATAAAGTCCCGCACTGATGCCCGCCACATACGCCGCCCCCATCCCGGACAGCTCCTGCAGTTCAGGGACGCATACCTCGACATCGGCAATGTCGCTCTGAAACTGCATCAGGTATGTATTTGTCGTGGGGCCGCAGTGCTGGAGCAGCTCGCCATTGGCAATATCAGGATGACGTATCGTCCAGTCGGCAAAGAAGGACCGCCTGCCCTCCAGGTCAGCGGCTTCCACCATAAGCGCCGTAATGGCTCCGTGGATATCTGTCTCACAGACAACAGGAATGCCCTTGTCGTTCAGAAGCGCATTGGCCGCGCAGGGCATGATGCCAAGCTCATCCTGTAGAGCATTCCAACACTGAATAGCGCCGGCATTGCAATGGTATTTCCTGATGAGCCGCCCCATGGCCACAGCAAGGCCTGCCACGTTCCTAAGCTGTTCGTCGCTGACGTTGATCTCCATGTACTCCCGGCAATACGCGATGGTCCGCCGGACCTCGTCACCGTCAGCGACAGCCTTCCTGACCCCGGCCGTGAGCTCCGGCAGAGGGACAGGCGCCAGCTGAATATTGAATTTTTCCAGCAATTCACCTTCGTTGCACATGGTAGACCAGAAATCGAAAGGCCGGGGCCCGATCTGGAGGATGCGGATATTCCTGAAAGTCTTTACCACGTTGCAGACAGCCAGAAAATCGTTTATGCCCCGTTCAAACACCGGGTCGTCAAGACGGCAGTTGGTCAAATATGTAAATGGCACCCGGAACCGGCGCAAAACCTTGCCGGTTGCAAACAGCCCGCACTGGGTATCCCGCAGCCGGACGCCACTAGGTTCGGGACGTTCATCCAGCGGCCCCCACAGCAGCACCGGAACACCCAGATCCTTTGCCAACCGGGCACAGATATATTCCGTACCGAAATTGCAATGGGCCAGCAGCAGACCGTCCACTTTTTCCTGCTTGAATTTTTCCAAAACTTTCAGGCGGTCATTTTCATCATACAGCAGACCTTCCTCATTGATATCGGTGACATCAACGTATGGAACGCCCATCTCATCCAGCTTATCCCTTGTAAGATTTGCGAATTTAACCGCATCCGGGGCGCTGAAGATACTTCTTCGAGTTGGCGCAAAGCCAATCTTTATTGTTGCCATTGATTTTCCCCTCCGTGTTTTTTTGTATTCCTATCATAAGAATTCTGTAGCTTAACTGCAATATTCAATTCAGTGCTATTTACTTAATTCATAACTTAACTCTTGCTTTTTTGGGGAAAACAGTTATAATAAGGGACAGAAAATATCAGACAGGTTGGAGATGTGCTAATGAGCATTACAGCAAAAGAACTGGCAAAAAAATTAGGGATAAGCGCTGCCGCCGTTTCCATGGCGCTGAATGACAAACCCGGCGTCAGTACGGAAACCAGAAAGCGGGTTAAGCTGGAAGCCGAAAAATGCGGATACGATTTCAATAGAATTAAGCCCAGGAAGCTTCATGACGGAAGCATTAATTTTATTGTTTATAAAAAGAGCGGCGCCGTCGTTGATGACACACCTTTCTTTGCCGGGCTTTCAGAAGGCATTAAAAAGGGGTGTCACGATGCCGGATACCGCTTAAGAATTCAATATCTCTTTCAGTCTGATTTTTGTGAAAAGGTTCTTGAGGAAATACAGTACTCCGACTGCGCGGGCGTCCTGCTGCTTGGCACGGAAATGAGGACGGATGATCTGGAACCCTTTCTTGCGCTGCCGATGCCATTGCTGCTGCTGGACAGCTATTTCGAGAAATTTGCCTGCGACACGGTGCTGATCAATAACCGGCAGGGAGCCTACCAGGCAACCCAGCATTTAATTCACAGATGCAAATCCCAGCCGGGCTATCTGCATTCCTCCTATCCGATTAACAACTTTCTTGAGCGCGCAGACGGATATAAAAAAGCAATCCGTTTTCACGGCATGTCTACTTCAACCAGTATCGTACATGAACTGACGCCGTCTTTATTTGGCGCATATGCAGATATGAAAGAAATTCTGGAAAATAAAGAACCGTTGGCCCGCTGTTATTTTGCGGACAACGATTTGATCGCTGTCGGCGCGATCCGCGCGTTCCGCGAATTCGGTATACGCATCCCGGAGGATATCGCTGTGGTTGGATTCGACAACGTGCCGCTGTCCCAAATGATGGATCCTCCTTTGACAACGATCCATGTACCGCAGCAGTATATGGGCGAGCAGGCAGTGCTTCGCCTTGCAGCGCGTATTCTTCGTCCCGATATGCCTGTAATAAAAATGGAAATATCCACTTCACTTGTCGATCGTTATTCCTGTTAAAAAAAGTCTTTGACGGATCTGCCGCCTGCAAATCGTCGGGTATATAAAAAGGACCTGTCTGTCGTCAGAAAGATCATCTTCACGAAAAATCTGCTCTAAAAATCGAACGGTTTTTGCACAAAATATTTGTGCATTCTTGTATATTCTCTTTGACCAGTTATGTATTGTTGTGTATAGTATATTTATAAAGAGAACGCCAAAAAAATTCAAACCGTGCGAAAGGCTCCGCCCCATAATGGCAAAAGATGCTGAGACAGCCATCGATCGTCATAACAAAGACAGGCAGCCCTGGGGTCAAGATTCCGGTCTGATAAGCGGTCTCCTCTGCGACAGCTTTTGACGGAAACAATGAGCCCTTTGCGGATAGCATTGTTACGGATGAGAACCGCAGATTGGAAAAGTTTTATTTAAAAGAAGGAGAATCTGGATATGAAAAAAAAGATAATCTGTTCATTCCTGGTAATTTATATGCTCTTTTCTCTGATCCCCTTTTCTATATATGCAAAGGAGGCAGGTACAGGTGCCGAGGGCAATCCAGAACAGACAGAAAAGAGTTTTGCGGGCAAATCGTCTAATAAATCCGGTTTTCTTGCGCCGATTGACGATCCGGATTCCAGTGCTGTACGGATAGAAACAGCAGAGGATTTGGCAGCGATAAAGAATAATTTATATGGTTCCTATGTTTTGATGAACGATATAGATTTATCCGAGTATGGGGAGTGGACGCCGATAGGTGTGACCTCTGCTACAGCATTTCATGGGAAACTGGATGGGCAGGGGCATAAAATTACAGGAATGAAAGTTTCAGTGAGTTTTACATCAGCCACATTGAAAACGCCAAGCTATGTAGCGGGTTTATTCGGTGTATGTGATGGAGCTGAAATTAAAAATATATTTTTTGAGAATTCGGATGTATCTATAAAAACAACTTCCGGGTACAGGTATGATGCGGGCGCCATCACGTCGGAATACAGTGTATATGCAGGAACGGTCGCAGGATATGTCAAAAACAGAACGGTGATTTATAATTGCTGCTCATCAGGAAACGTCAAAGCCGATGCCAGCGGTGAGGGGTATTCGGCTACTATTGCAGGAGGACTCCTCGGATGTGCGGAAACCGCAATCATATCGTATAGCTATAACCAGGGTAATATTCAAGGCTATAACAAGAATAGCGTCCAGGCGTACAATACAATGGCGGGCGGACTTATAGGACAGGTTACGAAAGAATGCATAATTGACAAATCTTATAATGAAGGAACTGTTGCAGGAGAAACCTCTGATTATGGCGAGTCTTACGCAGGAGGGGTGGTCGCATATACAAAAAATGCAAAAATGACGGTTACAGACTGCTTTAACGAGGGAACCGTACAGAGTTTGACGGGAAATATGCTGAATTGTGACGTTGCCTATGCGGGTGGCATCTCGGCATACTTTTCCGGAACCATTGACAGAGTATACAATGCCGGCAGTGTTACCGCACAGGCAAAGGATCCCTATGGCATTAACAATACATCTGCCTACGCGGGTGGAATATGCGGTTACAGTCAGGCACCGGCACAAATCAATCATTCTGCAATCGTGCAGTCAAAGGTTTCGGCGGCTGCACCTGGAACGAAGTACCAATACCGGATTTCCTATCTTGGTGAAAAAAACAATAATGTCACTATCAACTCCGTTGCTTCCGGATCAACAAACGATGCATCAATGATAAAAACTCTTGAGGATATGAAAGAACGGGGAATATATGAAACAACTCTTGGATGGGATTTTGATAAAATCTGGGAAATGGATGAAGGAAAAGATTTTCCAAGATTGCGGCAGTTGCAGGTGGAAAGTGAAATATATAACGAAGAATACATAACACAACACTTAAACTTTATTGACGGAACTGAATATGCCAATATACTTGCTGACTATCGGTGGGCCCAGATTTATTGGAGTGAGGAAAACAATTTCAAGTCTAATTTATCGGGAGCGCTGTATACTGCTATAGACAACGTAATAGATTTAGCAACACTTAATTTTGGAGATTTATTTGCAGACAATGATCCATTTAAAGTTATTTTGGCAGATTATATATCGGATCAGACAGTCCGGACAGAAGTTGTCAATCTATATAAAGTTACGGTTCCTTATTCGTTGGATAAAACCTATGAAAAGGTTGAGGCACATATCAGAAAACACTGGGATAAGGACGCATATGGAGAGCTTTCGGATGAAGATTTGTTCTGGCTGTTCCACTATAAGGACAAAGGCAGTGAACAATGGATTAACGAGAATTTCGAAAAACATATTTCTGAGATTGTATATGATGAAAAAACAGAAAATCTGGAAAAAGCACTTGGCATTACGTCAGAAATCTTTCATGCAATTCTTGAGCAAAAGAAACATCTGGATAATACAATTGACTGGCTTAACGGATTGATTAATTATGCAGGAGAAGTAGAAGCATATGTGTCAGTAAACGATGATTTTAAATTAGTTTTAGCGGAAATGTGTAATCATCTGTCTGACTCTTCAGATACAGACAAAAGATATCAGTCACAATTAAGAGCCGCATTAGAAAGCTATGTGCAATACAATGATGCATCGAACTTAAGGGCGACTATGTTTCAGAATTATCTAAAAGATACAGCGGTGAATGCAGTCGAAAACTTTATTTTCGATAATATGAAAAAGCAAGCGGAAAAGTGGCTGGAATCCGTACTTTCCGAAAAAGCTTTTTCAGCGTACCAGGCAATTGTAAAAGCGGCAGATACGACCTGGAAAGTGATGGAGTATGTAACAAAAAACGGAGAATTACAGGAATGCAGGGAAATGCTAAAAGCAAACGCGTATTTCGAAAAGACAATGTATGCGACTCTGCGTTCTATTGAAAAAAGACTGAAAGAAGAAAAAACATTTAAAGAAGCCGGTTTGTTTGATACCGCGTTTAAATTTTTCAAGGAAACAGAAATCTGTTCCATGGATACCGTTATGCAGTATCTCGAAACATATCAGACATCGTGGGTAGCGGCAATCAGGAACCGATCCAACACCTTTGCAAGGTCGGCAATTGAAGAGGTGCTAATCAACAAACTATTTATATACCGAATGTATTGCCATGGGCAATCCTACAAACTAGGTGGGAAAATTGTCACAGTTGCCTGTCCGACAGATCTATCTATTTATGATAAGGACGGGAATCTTGTGGTTTCCGTCAAGAATAATAAAGTTACAGAGTGTGCAGAGGGGGTTTATGCCTATACGGCAGATTGCGTTAAAATAGCAGCGCTTCCTGACGACCAGGAATATAGCATTAAGATAGATGCCACCAATGATGGACTTATGGATTATAGTGTATCGGAATACACCTCAGATATGCAGAATGTCCGTAAAATAGAATACACGAATGTACCGATTAGCAAAGGAGAATTGTATACTGGTACGATTGAAAGCGGAATCGGTATAAAGGCGGATGCCTATGACCTTGTAGATAAAGCCAAGGAACCAATTGCCGAAAATCAGGTGGTTGATGAGAACACTTATGTACCCCTGGAAACAGTATCTATCAATGCAAATATGGATAAAATGAATATAGGAGATACGGCTGAATTAAAATTATCCGTAACTCCGAAAAATACGACGGAACAGACTTTTGTATGGTCGTCATCTGACGATAAAATACTTTCAGTAGATGAAAAAGGAGTAGTGAGGGCGCTGTTCGCCGGAAACGCGACTATTACAGTATGTTCTCTGAGTGGAGGTATCAGCAACTCAATAGAGATTGTATGTGAAGATATTGCGCATGTTTCGGAAAAAATTAAACGGATCACCGATTCTATGGGCAAATATGAAACGGCTACGGCAAAATCATCAGACAGAGAACCCATTGACAGATTGTGCTGTGAAATCAATGAATTGCTTGCTGAACCTAACCTGGCGAACCATATCCGTAATGACCTTATGAGCGCATGGGACAAAGCACAGATACTTATATCGAAGATTAATGAAGTAACCGCTGCCATAAATACGGATAATATAAAGGCAGCTACCGGTATTCATAAAGACAATGTCCAAATCGCAAATAAACTTGCATTACAAAAAGCAAAAGCCGATTATGAGAAAGCATTGAAAGATCATCCTGGAAACTATACGGATACAGAGAAAGAACACATTAACGGCAGAATCAAGGAATTAAATGACGCATTGAAAGCAATTGAAAATGCGGAAAAGGTAATCGATATGATAAAAGCACTGCCTGATTCGGACAAGATTACTGTTTCAGATGCGAATTCCATCAGGCAGGCCGTAACCGCTTATAATGATTTGTCAGGCCATGAACAAGAGATTGTAGATGCACAAACAAAATCAAAGCTGGAGGTTTCTGTAAATACTATAAAGAACATAATTGCAGCAAAGATCAAGCAGACCGCAGACAAATTAGACAACTTTGAGATCACTAATGTAAAGCTGTCAGATCAGGAAGTGATTGTTCGGTCGAAAGAAGAAATTGAAGCAATACTCGCTATCACAATTTTAACGGATGAGGATATAACTATTTTAAATGGTCTGAAAGTAAAGTGCGATAATCTTCTTGCCAGGATTTCAGGTGTTGCAGAATTGATTGGGCAGTTGCTCAGTACTATAGACTCATACGATGAAAAAACGGTAAAATCTACGGATCAGGAAGCTTTAAAGCAGCTTGCCGCTGATATTGATCTGCTGACAGGCACAGGGAATCTGACAGCAGACGATATAAGTAAGCTCGCAGAATCAAAAAGTAAAGTTCTGCTTCTTATAAATGTTCTTAAAGAAATCGCCGGTTCGACAGATACGGTGCAAATCAAAGCGGCAGAAGGAATCACAAAGGATAATGTCCGGCTTGAAGATAAGGAGATATTAAAGAACGCAAAAAATAATTTAGAAGAAGTGTTAGAAAAAAATCGGAGTAATTATACAACTGCAGAAGTGGAAACGCTCCAAAGCAAAATACGGCAGATAGAAAATGCTTTAGAAATAATTGAAAATGTTGAAAAAGCCATGGGCTTAATAAATGCACTTCCAAGTGCAGATAAGATAACTGCCGCAGATACAGATTCAGTCAAAGCGGCAAAGGCCGCATATGATGCATTGACGGAATACGCAAAAACTCTGGTATATACGGATACAAAAGCAAAACTGGATGCGTCTGTAGAGGCTTTGAAAACCAAAGACAAGGAACAGGCTATTGAAAAGAACCCTGTTGCGGCTACAGTTAAAGTATCAAAAATCCGTTTGGCAGGCATTTCTAAAAAAATCGCTGCCGGGAAGAAGATAAAACTGACCGCCAATGTCGCACCGTCCAATGCATCAAATAAAGCTGTCACATGGACATCCAGCAACAAAAAAGTGGCAACAGTAAACAGTGCCGGTGTTGTTACCCTGAAGAAAAAAACCGGTGGTAAATCTGTAACTATCACGGCAACTGCCCGGGATGGCAGCGGAGTAAAAGCAACCTACAAGATAAAATCCATGAAAGGCGTGGTAAAGAAAATAGTAATCTCCGGCAAGAAATCCGAGAAAGCTGGAAACTCATTAAAACTGAAAGCGAAAGTTACCGCTACAAAGAACGCCAACAAAAAATTAAAATGGATGAGCAGTAATAAAAAATACGCAACAGTAAGCAACTCTGGCAAGGTGAAAACACTCAAGGCAGGAAAGGGCAAAAGCGTAAAAATTACCGCTATGGCAATAGACGGCAGCGGTAAAAAGAAATCTGTCACAATCAAAATCAAATAATGCTGAAAATATATCTGCGGAACAAGCAGTTTACTAATGCAATCTTATAACAAATATACCCCTTCTTCATATAATGACACCCTGGTTCCGGTGCTGGAAAAACACAAGGAAGCCTTCGGGTATTTTCCGGAAGCCATCACAGCAGACAGCGGCTACTGCAGCGAAAAAAACCTGCTGTACCCAGAAGGGAAGGGGATCACTAGTTATATAAGGCTCCAAAAACATGAAAAACGGAAGTAAAGAAAGCAGAACATCCCCGAAGAAAAGCAGGACCCCAAAATTCTTGCTTTATCCGGGGATGTTTTTATTTAGTGCCATAGGGGCTAAAAACCGCTATTAAGCGGCATCCCCAGTGCTCTCTATTATCTATCGTATCTGTCCCAAAATATTCGGATCTTTGATCTTCGTATCCTCCGCAAACAGTAAAATCTTCGACATGATTTCCGCCGTCTTCGGGTCGTCGTCCACGAATGGCAGGAATATTCGCCCCCGGTGCTGGGAATACACCGGCACGACGAACAGCATGGCGTTTCCGATCTGGTGCACCACGCCGCTTCCCAGGTGCACCGTATACTGTCCCAGCTTTCCGTCGATGATCGCATGGTTGCCGTCCAGACGTACATTCTTAATCTTGAAGAGTTCGAGATTGCAGGCCACGATCGCCTGGCGCATCTCTATCGTCGAATGGCTGGTCTCCGGGTCTACGCCGCCCGCATGGGCCACGCTGACCGCCAGATCCACATCCCGCATGACCTCGCTGTAGATTACATCCGGGATCTCACGGATCTTGAGCTGCTTCCCGGTCTTCCGGTCCGCGAAGACCACCCACTCCAACGTCGGGGCCTCCACGTCGCTGGGCGAGAACCAGTCGGCCATCGCGTAGATACAGGCAACGATATTTTCTTTGTAATATATCTTCTGCAGACCGTCGTCATAGTCGGCCACCCAGCGGCGGCTCCGCAGAGCACCGACGGTCTTCTGGGGCTGAATCTGATTGCCGGAAAACAGCATGGATTCCTCTTTATCCAGCTCCTCTGTGAGTTTCACATAGAGCTCCCGGAATACCTGTTTAAAGGGCTGTCTGATCTGCTTTTCAAACAAAAGCTTCTGGTATGCCTGCCAGTTCCCGTCCCTGTACAGGTCATAGGGATGGGCGATCCATATTTTATCCTCCAAACGAACCGGCGTGATGACACCGAAAGCATCCACAAGCCCCTCCGAGGTGAGAAATCCCAGTTTCGGCCGCCAATTGGCCGCCGTCTTTCCGGCAGGCTCCTCCGCAGACACCCCATCCGCCAGCATCACAACCAGATTCTCAGTTATCGGCCGGGCCACCGGATTTTTATACAGCTCCAGAAACTCCCAAACCTCGAAGGCCGTCCGGTCTTCCATGGCCTGTTCCATCATCTGCTTCGTCCGGCTGTACTGCTCCTTGAGTTTTTTATGAACCTCCTGGAACTGTTTCACCGTCTCGTGCTTTTTATATTTCGCCGGAACCGACTTTAAGAGTTTGCCGCCCTTCCGGCATTTCAGCGCACTCTTTCCGTTCTCGTCCACGGTCACCATGAGCTCGATCTCCTCCACGGGCTGCCAGTCGAAATACGCCGCGGACTGCTCCACCAGCTTTCCTTCCATCCGGAAGGTCAGCCTCGTCACATCCGTAAAGCCCGCATTGACGCTTAAATTCCGAAGAGCCAGCTCCACGGCCCGCCCCTCGCTGGCCCTGCGCTGGGCGCCGAACTGCCTGCTTTCCTTTTTATACTTCTGGATAAACTGATAGCGATCCAGAAGCTCCTCCTCCCGCCGCAACTTCCCGTCGGAGAGGGGCAGCAGTCCCATGCTCATCAGCAAATCTTTGTTGCGCTTCGCGTCGATCTCCGCCTTCAGATCTTCTATCTTTACTTTGCCCAGGGCGGCGTCCGCGTATTTTCTCGCCCGGCCATGGGCTGTCCCGCTGGAGGAATACTTGGCCGCATCGTAGAGAATACGGAAATTTTTCTCCCCCAATTTCCCATAAGCCTCAAAAAACCAGCGGACGTCAAAAGCCCCGTCGCTAAGCTCCTCCGGGGAAAGAGGCGTGTATTTTGCGATCACTGACTTTGCCTGATCGTCCAGGCCCTCGCTGGTATGGGCGATAAAATAGTAGCAGGCGCTGGCAAAGCCGGGCAGTTTTAGATATTCCTCGATCATCGGTATCCACTGCTGGGCGTACATGGCCAGCTCCGCCAGGCGTTTCCTGGTGATATCCGTCCCCTTCAAGGCGGCTTTCAGATCTTTAGCCGTCTCCCCCGGCCCCGGCATGGACACCTTGAGCAGATGGCTCAGCACCGACTTTCTCTCGGTATCGGAGGAATAGTAGCTGTATCCCCGCTGCAGCGGATCCCTCCCCAGAGCCGTCAATATCTGGATCATGTAGTCGATGCCGTAAATAGCCTGAATGCTGTGGGCTGCCTTTGAAAACGGCGTGGGCTGCTCGCCCCGCTTCAGCTCCACCTTCAGAACCACCGGCAGCACCTCTTTATAGAGGGTGTGGGCAAAGGCCATCTCCGGCATGTCCCCCAAGGTATCAAAACGATATTTTCCGTCGACGGGTTTGATCGCTCCCGAGCCGAAAAATGCATTCAGGGCACCTACCCTGGCCTTCCGGGATGATACGGCTCCTTTCTGTTCCACCGTGCTGACCGGCTCCAGGATACTGGACATATCAAGGAACGTAAACACCGCTTTGTAAAACAGATCCTTGTCCCATACCCCCCGCACATAACACTGTACATAGTCCGAAAGGGTCAGATAATCATCCCGGCTGCTGCTGTAAGCATAATAGGGTTTCTTTTCCCTGTCCTTCTGTTTCCGGTAATACTGCTGCAGACGGAACCTGAGGGTAAACGCGCTTCCCCAGTCTTTCTCCCCGGCCTTTGAAAGCCAGAAACACATATCCGCAAAGATCGGTAGACCCGCCGCCCGCTCCGTATACGTCTCGACCTGCCCGTTCCATCGCTTGGTCTGCACGGTAAACAGATCATTGGAGGTATCCAGCACGGAAAGCAGCTTCGCAATCCCCCGCAGACTCACATGGGCCTCCAGCTCCTTCGGGACATACTGCTCAAAGAGCGCGGCCAGAATCTTCCGCACCTGGGCGCCGTAGGTCAGGCCCAGCACCAGGTTCGAAAAAGGCGGTTTTTTCAGGATGCCGCTGCCGAATACCTTTTTATAGAGCTTCAGATTCTGCTCATAAAAATTCCGTTTGTCCATACATTGCCGGTAAAGCTCTGCCTCCAGCAAAAGCTCCGGCGTCCGT
>DPJQ01000291.1:18374-36499 GCA_003542935.1 Lachnospiraceae bacterium
GTGTAAAATTTTTCCCATATTTCCCGGAACGGATAGGCATCCAGAGGCTCCAGCGTGGGATCTGTGTGTATCCAGCGGCATTTCTCCAGCCCGGCTCCCAGCACCGCATCCTCGTTCCACGCCGTCTTGTAGGAGAGCTCCCGGTTCCGGTCAATCAGCGCATCCAGCTTTTTAAACACACGGATGCACGCCTCCTCCCCGCAGGTAAAGAGCCCGGACGCCTCGTTTTCATTCACATCCATCGGCGGCAGTACCCAGTCCTTCTCCACATCATACAGGCCGTAGCCCGGGGTATTTAAAATATCCTGGGCCTCGCTCTCCGCTCCCAACAGCTCCTCCAGAAGCACCTGCTCCTTTCCGGTGGGATCCGAAAACTCCCGAAGATGGGGAAGAATCTCCGCAAAGCTCTCCGCGTCCTCTTTTTTCAGCTGCAATGCCAGATCCAGGGCGCCCATATGGCATTCTTCGGATTTTGCCGCCAGCAGCCTGCCGATACAGGCCGTCAGCTCCTTTTTATCCTGTCTGCGCAGCAAGGCCAGCGTCCCCGCCCGTCCTTTCTTATATTTCAGATTTTTCTCGATCTAAATGTAATCCTCCGCCGACAGCTCCATATCCTCCACGAGACTGTGGGCCGTCTGGTTGGTGTACTCTTCCGGATTATGTAAAAGCTCGAAAAGAACCTTTTTCCTCACCCCGGACATGGGACGGTAGAGCAGCACCCTGGCCGCGGCGGCCCTGGACATACCACTGTAGCTGCCGCCCTGCCCGATCAGGGGAATCCAGCCCGCGGCCTCATCCAGGAGCTCCTCCCTCTGCAGCATCCACGCGATCAGACCGAGGCGGATAACCACATCCGACTGGGTCATCTCCACCTGATGCCAGGGGAAAATGCAGGGCGCGACCGTCAGCCCCTTTTTCGGGAGCCGCCCCAGAATGTCCTTGAGCAATCCATAGAAACGCTCCGCCTCTCCGGCATCCGCAAAGAATTCCGTCACCTCTATTTTTTTCGGGCGGATGACCTTCGCATCCCGGATAGAATAGACGCTGCTGCTCTCCTCCTTGACCAGACTGTAAAAACGGGAATTTGCCGAAGCCATAAATCCCGGCATAAAACAGGCCACGAATTCCAGATCCTCCGGCGCGGAGAGAATCGCTTCCTTGGACACCTGCATCCTCAGCTTCTCATCCTGCAGGGAATAGCTGAAATAGGAGGCCGTCATTTTCTGCTGCCGGGTTCCCCGGCGGATCAGGCGGATGACCGCATCAACAGCGTCCCCGGCGTCGTAAAAGCCCTTCGCCCACAGGGCGCAGCTGATCGCAACGGCATCGTTTGTCGCAAGCTGTTCATCAAGAAACGCCGGTTCCCGCAGGCACCGCCCCATCAGGCGCAGCAGCTTGTCGCTGATCCTGTCCACGCTCTTCTCATTAAAGATCCCGATCCAGGTACTGACCGCCCGTTTGACAGATGAGTAGCGGATCAAATCGTTCTCCTCGATCACGGAAAACAGGCGGAGAAACGCCTCCGGCCGCCCCGCGTCCATAGTCTCGCAGACCGCCTGCCGAGCTCCCTCCTGGAGTCTGGCGGCCAGGAGAAATTTACCCAGGTCGTCATACAGCTTCTCATTTTTTCCCATCACGATGCCCCGGATCATCTCATGGCTCAGCATGGCCGTATTGCCCTCGCCAAAGAGAATATCCTCCACCGCCCGGACCGTTTTTTCTTCTCCCCGGTCGATCTGGGCCGCCAGGATCCCCGCATAGGCAAAATACTCGTTCCGGGCATGGTCGTAAATCTCCGGCTCCACATTCCCTGTCAGGATATCCGCCAGATCCCCGCCGTAAAATGCCAGCTTCGCATAGGCCCGCAGCAGCTGGACGCTCTGATCCACAAAAGGCACATAGCTGTCGGAGCGGAGGCTTCTTCGGAACCATCCCGCCGTCATCTGATACGCGTTCATCTCGTCCAGCGCGTAATAGAATTCTTCCCGCCGTTCCCCGGAAACACAGACCGCCACCACGTTTTTGAACCGTTTCTTATACAGTTCACTTAACGTTTTGTATTTCCCGCTCCGCAAAAGCTGCCGCATAGTTTCGCAGACATCCCGGGGCACCGAATAGTGATAGAGATCCGGCAGCAGCTCCTTTTCCTCTTTGGAGAGTCCCTTCCCTTTTTCTCCGATACCGGCGATCCATGTCTCGCTCAGTTTTCTTCTCGTCTGATAGGTAAATTCCGCCATATGTTTTCCCTTCCTCCTGTATGTATATGCCCGGATTACCACCCGGCCAGCATAGTCAGCCTGACAAACGTAAATACCGGATCCTCCGTCCAGGGGATCGCGTCCGTCAGCGCCGTAAGCTCCTCTTCCCCGGCAAATACCCGGTAGATGCCGTCCGCAAAGCACTGGAGGGTGTTTTCTACGGCTTCCTCCTCCACGGCATCCCCGCCGCCGCGCAGCCCGAAGGACACCTTCCCCCGGGCAGCCTGTCCGTCGATTTCCTCCTTCGTCAGAAAGGCCAGCACCTGTCCCTCGTCCTTTCTCGCATTATATGCCCTCACCCCCAGCCTGGTCAGGCCTGTCAACAACTCCCGCACGGTATCCGGCCTTTTTTCCAGAATAAAGGGGACAGGCTGCAGATCCCGGCTCTTTTGTTTTCCCAGCTTTTTCATTCTCACGTAAATGGTATATGACATGCGGTTTCCTCCTAAACCTTCATGCGCCTCTTTAACTCACCGCCACACATCAAAGTCGGTAGTGGCGCATTGGGCATCCTTTGAATGCATGCCGCTTTCGGCGGCGGACTTTTATAGTAACAAAACAGGCGTTAAACCCCAGACCTCCGGCTGCGGCTCAACACCTGTTTTCCGTCTTTCATTTCCTGGCACCATCTGCATTCAGGGCATCATTTATATCTTCCAAACCTAACCCACCAGCCGCTTATACACGCCGTAAAACCATCCCGTGGATCCCGGATCACTTGACCGGAAATCATAAACACCACTGTTGTCCACCTGCTGCCAGCCGGTTTTTTTGCCTTTCTGAAACTGCAGATACACTTTATCGCCGCTGATCTTTATTTTCTTCAGTGTCAGCTTATCGTTTCTTTCGGCGGTAAAAGCCACCTTTTTCAGATCGGTTCCGGTATAAAAAGATCTGGTGTTAGCCACTACGTACTTATTTTTCTTAAAAAGCGCCCTGTAACCATCCTCATCGTATGCATGATTGCCCAGACTGCTTTTTGCCGCCGCCGTGGAAGATTTCAGTTTAAATTTTCCGTTTTTATATGTATACGTGTATTTCCAGTTGATCCACCCGGTTTCCATGGGCTGGAGCGAATTAACGACCTGGATACTTTTGCCGGTCGCTTTCACCACATCCCCGGCGAAATCCATTTTGTTGTACAGATCCAGTACATTGATAAGTTTTTCTTCGTTTTATCATACCTGTAAATGCGGTTGACCGGACGATAGCCGCCGTCCCCACGGCCCGTGATCTGCAAAAAAGTTTTGCTCTTTGTCATATGGATATGCCGGAGGCTGACCGAATGGTAGTTATCCTCGTTTTTTATGCTCAAAGCTTTTTTCCCATTGACATAGACTGCCGTTTCCTTGATCCACCCATTATACGGCCCCTTGGTCAACTCCAGGCGGATCTTATCATTTTTTCCGTTTCCCGTTACATCTGCATTTACTGTCGTCGTCTCACTGGCACCGGAGCACAATAATTTTACACCGGACGCCGCTCTGGCCGGAACTGCACCGAGCACCAGACAACACAACAGGCACAGCACCGCCAGCATCCCCTGTTTCATCTTCACTGCCATAAATTTCCTCCTGTCCTTCCGTTTTCGGAATCTGTTTTCGATGTTTCCAGCATATCACATCCCGGGCATAAGCACAACTATTCTTCCTCATACTCCCGTATATCCACATCCTGGATCATCACCGGTTTGCCCGTCTTCTGGTACATCTGCACCAGGGAGCTGCCGTCCCCGTAATATCCGTCGCTGATGGCGATGGCCCTGTCCACATCGGGAGTGTCATCATAAATACCCCAGCCCTCCGCCAGATATTCTTCACGCAGTTCCTCGTAAGCTTCCCACAGGCCCGGACGCATGGAAGCAATCGTGGCCTTGATCAACGGATGGGGACGCCACAGCAGGGCCACTTCCTCCTGATTTTCCCTGAATACCCTGAACACATCTTTCATTTTCTCCAACATACTGGCCTCATGCTGCAAAAGGGCCGCCACGCTGGTATTATAGAGGATAATCTTTTTCCGGCTGCCGTCCGGCTTCTTTATGATCCGCTGCCATTCTTCCGGTATTTCCTGTTCTTCTTCCTGGGCGCTTAAGACCCTGTCAAATTTCGGCGAACCGATTCCCAGTATTTTCTCTTCCCAGTATTTTCTGGTATGCTCCCCCATCTCCTCCACCATCACATTGATATAGATCTGCCGCATCTTTTCCGACTGGACGACCACTTTATCCGCATGGATCACAGCCGAAGTGGTACAGAAGTGCCGCATACCCTCCACGGCATTTTTATCTTCCGGATCAATATCCCCCAGAACGAAGTAGGGAATATAGACCAGCTTCTCTGTAAATTGTTTCAAATTCTTGCAGTAAAAGAAAGGGTCTACGCTGGTCACATAATTGTACTCGTCATAGGGATTATGGATAAAAATCATATCGGGATGATGGCTCTGGAAATCAAACTCATCATACCTTGTGATCGGAACATAGTCCGGATACTGGTCTCCCTCATAGTGCATTTCTCCAAAGCTGCCGTCCCGATTTTTATCATAATAGGGGATCGGGATCACATAGGCATCGCAGTCGGGATCCTCGTCCGCCGCTTTCCATACGCTTTCGAGAGAATCCCACATGGAGGCTTTATAGGGAAGAAACACCGCCTCCATACGCACCGGAATATCCCTGGCTACACTGTTTTTGATCTGGGTCATGGCCCGATGGAGGCTTTTATGCGCCTGGCTGCTGTCCACGTACTTCCCCTGCTGAAGTTTCTCATGCAGCTGATAGACCAGCTCACAGTAATTCTCCAGAAGGCCCACGGTCACAAATTCTTCCCCCTGGGTGTCTTCGATCAGGTTTCCCGCCAAAATTGCCCCCTCCTGGCACTGGGCCAGAAGTTCCATGGCCCCGTCCCATTTCCGCGCTTTTAACGCTGCCTTGATTGCATTGTGGGCTTTATTCAGCAGCTCCACATAATCCTCCACCTGTTTTTTCTGTACTTGTCTCATGATCGGGCTCCTTATGTAAACTATTTGATATTTTTTCTGTAATGCCTTTATTATACCCAGACCGTCTGCGAAAAACAACCGGAATATCCGAGTCACCCCCAAATTGCCCTCTGCACTATTTCCTCCTGCATCTAGTGAATATGCGGCCCGGATGTAATCGCATCATCCCGGCCGAAAAAATCAGAACGTACCCGAATCCCCTCAGATACGCTCTGTTCTCCACACATATTATTTCCGCATTTTCGGCTGAAATATCACGCTGGCCAGCCAGCCGAAGATCAGCGCCGCACTGGTTCCAGCGGCTCCCGCCTTGAACCCGCCGAGGAAAAGCCCTATAAAACCCTGCTCGTCCACGGCCTCCCTGACCCCTGTCCAAAGTACGTTTCCGAATCCCAGCAAAGGCACCGACGCTCCGGCGTGGGCAAAATCCTGAAACATATCATAGATTCCCAATGCTCCCAGCACCGCACCGGAACACACCAGGATTACCATGACCCGTCCCGGCATCAGCTTCGTCTTGTCCAGCAGGATCTGCACCAGGGCGCAGATCACACCACCCACGAGAAACGCAATTATATAATCCATCACTGTCACTCCCTTTCATTTTTCCTGTACACGTTCGATCCGCACTGCGTGGGCGATGGCCGGAATGGTACGCCCCTCGGCAAAACTGACTTTGGAGAGCAACGCCCCCGTGGGCACAAAGAGCACCCGCTCCCACGTCCCGGCCCGCATCTCCGGCAGGATATATGCGCAGAGTACCGTGGCCGCGCAGCCGCAGCCGCTGCCCCCCGCATGGACGTCCTGTTTGTCTATATCATACATCATCACGCCGCAGTCCTGATGGATCCGCTCCAAATCATATCCCTTCTCCGCCAGCTTCTCCTCCAGGATCTGACTGCCCACCACACCCAGATCCCCGGTAAAAATCCGGTCATAATAGTTCGGGCCGCAGCCCATATCCCCGAAATGGGCCAGCAAAGTATCTACCGCCGCCGGAGCCATACAGGCACCCATATTAAAAGAATCCTTGAGTCCGTAATCCACGATCTTTCCCGGCGTGCAGGCTGTGATCCCCAGCGAACCTTTCCTTTTGCCCAGCACACAGGCTCCGCTGCCCGTCACAGTCCAGCTGGCAGACAGAGGCCTCTGATTGCCATACTCGAGCGGGAAGCGGAACTCCTTCTCCGCACTGGCAAAATGGCTGGAAGTCACGGCCATTGTGTAGTCCGCAAAGCCTCCCGCGATGGTCATGCTGCCCAGGATCAAAGTCTCCCCCATGGTGGAGCAGGCCCCAAACACGCCGAAATGAGGAATCTCCAACTGGCTCAGGCCAAAGGAACTTGCCACGCTCTGGGCCTGCAGGTCCCCGGCAAAAAGAAACCGGATATCTTTCTTATTTAATCCCGCCTTTTTCAGGGCGGTCTGCACCGCCTCCACCTGGAGCTGGCTCTCCGCCTCCTCCCAGGTATCCTTCCCTGCCATGGGATCATCCTTGACCACGTCAAACAGTTTTCCTAAAGGGCCCTCACCCTCTTTCTGGCCGACCACCGAACCTTCTCCGTTGAAATAGACCGGCCGGTCATAAGCCAGTGTCCTCGTACCTTTCTGCATACACACCTCCGATATAATATCCGCGCCGGCTTGATCCGATCTCCCCGGATATACACGTGTCCTTTTCATACGACAGAATACGCCGCTTTCGCCGTGCGATACTATAATGTGTGTAAAATCTGCATTTTTATACTCTTTTTCAGCTAAAAAATTCCATAGAAACCGCCTGTGCAGAAAAAAGGTTAAGCTGAAATGCTCTCTATCCCGATAGTGTCCCTCTCAAATGTTCCTTTACTTCACTTTGTCTTTCAGGCCGGATTTTTCGAGCCATGCGAAGGAATATCCCTCCACATTGTCCGCCAGTTTTCTCTTTACAAAATCAGAGAAGGACAGAACTTCATCCGCCCGCCGCCTCGCATATTCCGGCGTCAGAACCGCCACGTCCGGGTCGAAACAGAAAAATCGTATCCTGGAGCGATGTGCCTCAGATACTGACTTTCCCCGACGGCACAAAAACGGTCAGTCTGCTGCTGACCACAGGGGATAAAACGATGGCGGCCCTGAGCATGTGTAGCGGAACTTTTTACTGCTTTCTTATTATCCGGACAGACCGGCAAAGATTTAAAATTGCATGCGGCAACAGGATTTTTGCACGCCTGAATCATTTTGCCGGGAGTGAATCCAGCCCTTCGCCGCAGGCAAACTTCCAATGGACCGAACTATTACCAAACACTCAGGGTTTGCCCGGTTTCAAGGATAAATATGGTTGCAATAAACAGAGCCGTTATGCTATAATTACTGTAATAGTGAAAATGCGATATGACAGGTGACATGCCATACCGCATTTTTTTACGGTGAACGGACCGCCCTGGGCTGCGGACCTTCCCGTATCCCAAATACATATGACGATCACAGAGGGAGGGGTAGTATGAAACAGTTTTTCGGCATGAGCCAGAGGGGCAATCTGCAAGAGGCTGCCAGCGGACTTGGCAAGCCCCAGTTTATTATGCTATTGTCCAACGAGAAACAGTTCGAAGAACATGTAAAAGCTTTGGAGAAATTATATCCCGGTGTGCCCAGTATCGGCTGTATCGGCATGGGCTACGACACACGTATGGTAGAACAGGGAGTCGTGATCATAGCTTTCCTGGACGGCGTAAGCGCCACGGCCAATGTACTGGAGCAGGTATCCACCATGCCGGTAAAATATATCGAACGCCTCAGACAGGACATGGCAAAGGTGGGAGGTACGGGCCGCGATACAGTATGCATCGATTTTTGCACCGGCAATGACGCCTGTGCGCTGACCACGATCTATACCGCTTTAAAAAGAAGCGGCATCTCTCTGGTGGGAGGAACCGGCGACGCGGGTCTGGTGTCCGCCAACGGCGTCATCTATCCCGATGCCGTGGCCTACGGGCTTGTCCGGAACCAGAATGGCCGGGTAAAAACTTACAAGGAGAATATCTACCACCAACTGGGCAATTACCGTTTCATCGCTTCCCAGACAGACCGTTCCCAGTATATCCTGGGGGCTCTGAACGGAAAACCGGCCAAGCAGGTCTACCAGGATATCCTCCATGTGACAGACAAGGAAATTCTCACCCGCACTTTCCAGAATCCCTTCGGCAAGATCAACGGGGAGGACACCTGCATCATCTCCATCAAAGACGTACAGGGTAATTCTCTGGCCTGTTTCCGACAGGTCAACGACTCCGACGTACTGATACTGCTGGAATTGGGCGATTACCGGGCCATTGTTCAGGATACCATCCGCCGGATATGCGAGGATTTTCCCACGCGCTCGGCTGTTTTCTCGGTAAACTGCCTGTTCCGCTACAAGCTGTTCTGCAACCATGGCTATATGTCCGACTATCTGCGTGAAATGGCGGCATTGGGGAGCCACGCCGGTCTGATCGGATACGGCGAACACTACAACAACCAGTTTGTCAATCAGTCTATGACCTGTGTGGTATTTGAGTAAAGGGGGGCGCACTATGTTTTTTTCAAAGAAACGGAAAACCAGACAAGTACATAAACCGAACAACACCCGACCCATCCAGCATGTAGCCGGCAGCCTCAAGGAATATCAAAAGGATTTGGCCCGAAAAGAGGTGGAATCTCTTTTCGAGCTCAATATGATCGGCAGCTCTTTCTCCGGCATATTGAAGGAGGCAGACCATTTTCAGACACAGCTCACGGAGTTTGGCCAGTCCTTTTCCAATATTAACGAGACAGCAGAACAATTTACCGGTGTAAAAAACGAGATTTCCCAGACCGTGTCCGAGGCCCAGGATAAACTGAGAGAGCTTAAGCAGACCTCCATGCAGGTGCAGGCATCCTACAACGAAATGGAACAGACCTTTGCGCAGCTGCAGGCTGCCATTCAGAATATCCAGAAATGTATGGGCGGTATCGTATCCATTGCCGACCAGACAAATCTCCTGGCCATCAACGCTTCCATAGAAGCTGCCCGGGCCGGGGAAGAGGGACGGGGATTTTCGGTGGTTGCCGCCCAGATCAAGGATCTGGCCAACGAGATCAAGGTGCTGGCCGTTGAGGTGGACAACGGTATCCAAAATGTGGAGACCAGTTCCGAGCAGCTCAGCGGGAGCATCCAGTCCTCGGAACAAACTTTGGGCCAGAGCGTCGAGATTGTGAACCGTACAGACGAAAACTTCCATAAGATTATTACAGCCGCCGAGGGTTCCACAGGCGTACAGACCCAAATAGCCGGTGTAATCGACGAATCCCAGATTTCCCTGCAGTCCATCTGCCAGTTTTTCGACCATATCCGCATCCAATACCAGGAGGTGATCAAACACCTGAGCCGGGCAAATAATCTGGGCACCACCAAGAGCTCCATGTTTGAAGATATAGACAATATGCTGTCCCAGATCGCTCCTATGGTCGAGGAGATGGATGACGATAAATAACGGCCTGCAGGATTGGATTTCAGTTTACTTTTTTGTAAACCTCATACACGGCCTGTACCTCCCCATCCGATATCTCTGACTGTGAAAAACTGGCTTTCCGGGCAATACCGATGAATGCATCCCATTCCTCCTTTGCGGTGTCCGGAAATGTCCGGATCAGCGTCTGTGTATATTCACCGTCTGACATCCGCGCGAACCACTGCCGGTTTTTCGCTTTCAGCCTCCTGTACACGCTGCGGTTCATGCGAAAGACGGCCTGACGGTTTCTTCCCTGGCGTATATCACGGAGCAGCAATTGCAATTTTCTCCTTTTTCTGGCAACGGACAGACCCGGCAGAAGGATCCAGGCAGCCGCAATACCTACTAAAAATATGACCGCCAAAATCACCGACGGGGCAAGCCCGGATGATTTCCCGCCCTCGGCATAAACGGTTTCACCGGCTAAGCCCGATGGCACTGTCCCCTCGGAAGGCCCCGCCCCAGACGGCTCCGGGAGATCTGTCTTAGTCCGGTTCGCTGACGGCTCCGCGCCTCCCGGGGAAGCCGTATCACCGGGCAGCCCTCCGTCTGTCTGCAGTCCGGATTCTTCTGACGCTTCTGACAGTCCCGCATCAGGTGCCTGTCCGGATTCTTTCCCTTCGTCCCCGTTTTCCGGTGCCCTCCGAAGTGTCAGATCCGGGCTCAACGCCATCATCTCCTCTTCATTCCTGTCCGTCTGCTCATCTCCGTACCCCGGTGTCATTTCCACCGGCACCCAGCCGATATCCTCCAGATAGATCTCTGCCCATGCGTGGGCCGCGCTGTCTTTCAAAGACAGCACATACTGACCGGCCTCACTTCTGAAATCGGAAGCCGGCGCCACATAGCCGGAGGCATAGCGGGCCGGAATACCCATGGCCTGCAGGATCAGAACCCCGGCGCTGGCATAGTGGACGCAGTATCCGGTCTTGCTTTCGCTGAGGAAATATTCCACCACGTCGGTGCCGTCCGGCACCTGGTTCAGTTCCCGGCTGTACACGCCGCTGCCCAGATAGGCGCTGACCGCATGGGCAAAATGCAGTCTGACCTGATTTTGTATTTCTGCATCTGCGCTGTCAAGATCTTCCTTCAATATGGCCTTTTGAAAACCGAAACTTCCCGATTCAAAAGACCATGCCCCCAAAACCATACTGCGGGAACCGGAATACACGTCAAGCAGCTCCTTCGCAACCCGTCCGGCGGAGGGCACGGCTTCGCTGCCGGTATGGTAATTTCCACGGACATAAGCCCCATACCATTCCGCCATCCCGTCTTCCCGATCTGTCTGCTCTTTTGTCCCCCGGCCAAACTGCACAGTGTCCAGGGATTTTTTCTTCCTTATCTGGTACTCTCCGCCGTACTGCAGCCCGCTGTCAGAGTCTTCCGGCGCCAGGAAATAAGGCACATACACGGTGCCGCCGCGCCGGAGAAACTGCAGGGTACAGTCTCCCGGGAATCCCTTCCATTCTCCTGCGCCCTCCTGCATGGCCCCTGCCCTGCCAATCAGCCATCCGGCCACCTCATCTTCCGTCCACTCCTGTCCGGCCAGAGCCTCCTGCAGCCTGTCATGGTTGCTGTTCCAGCCGCCACCCGCATACTCCCCGCCATAGAATCCGCGGAAATATAGGGTGCGCCCGGGTTTCTCCGTCAGTGTTACACGCAGAATCTCCTGCTCCCTGTATTTCGGCGTCCGGTTATTGATATTTTCTTTGACGGTGTCTTCTGACGTAAAAGAAAGCTGTTGGATATTCAGTTCCAGCGCCTCCTCCATTTTCCTCTGGATGACGACCACCCCCTCGCCGGACTCCGCCAACTCCTCTGCGGCCCCCGAAAAACGGGCGGAAATTCCCAAGGGAAGGAGCACAGCCAGCAATACCAGAATCACCAGAGACAGCCCGTGCCCCGCCCAAAGCCGTATACGCCGGGAGCCCCTTTCCACGCCTCCCCGGGCGGCACGCACGTTCTCCCAGCCTCCGGCCCGGCAAAACAGCAGACCGATAAAGCATTCCGTGACCCCCGAAAGTCCCGGTGCACAGCCCGCCAGAAGCCCCAGGGCCAGGACCGACAGCGGAAAGCCCATGACAATCCACCGCCGGCGGAATACATAAGCAGCATATAAAAGCGCCGCCAGAAGAAAACCGCCGATGCACAGCACAGCCAGGGGACAGTACCGGGCCTGGCCCTCCGGAAGAGAAAAATTGAATTTATAATGACGGTTCACTGCCGCAATCACGATCCCCGCCGCCTGCAGACTGCCCGACAGAATTTCTTCTTCATATTTTGCCCGGATCCGCCAGGCCGTAAATGCTCCCAGAAGGGGCGCAGCACCGAGAAAAATCCGCCTGCAGGGCAAAAAGCGCCGCCCCGGCAATGTGAACAGCAAAACGATCACGGCCGATATCGCCGAGAGCCCCGTCAAAGGAATCCTCCCCCCGCTATAGGCTGCCATCTCCGGGAACTCATCCGTCAGCATATGGAATCCGGACCAGACAAAACAGAGGGTTGACACAAGGCTGTAAAAACAGCCCACAGCAAGACTGCCCCGTCCCGTTTTTCCTGCTCCGGCCGGTTCTTTCGGCCTGCACCACAGTTTCCGGTCTATGTCCCTAAACAACAATTTCCACTTCCTCCCCCTCCTGTCCGGCCGTTTTTTCAGCCACGGGCAGGATCCGTTCTCCGTCTTTATACAGCTCGGCCTTCCCCGTCAACCGCAGCCCATGCAGGTAAAATTCTCCGCGGTATTTTTCCCGGTACAGCTCTTCCAGGGAAATCCCTCCGGCTGCTCCCTGCCCCGTGAGATAGCTGCTGATGAAGCAATAGTAGCTTTCCTCATCATCCACCCTGGCACGGGTAATGTCCTGAGTCCTGCCGTCATACCAGGCCGCATAGTGGGGACAGCCCGCATCCATCAGGGAAAAAGACAATCCCGCGGCCAGCCGCAGATACCGCCGGCCGTTCTGCCCCGTTTTCTCCTTTTGATAGTCCAGAAAAAGAACCACCGGGCAGGCTTTGGGCAGACTGTATTCCCTGACCATCAAATCATCCGTCTTTGCCGAGAGCTTCCAGTGAATGCTCTGCAACTTGTCCCCCGGCCGGAAGGAACGGATCTGGAATACTTCGTCCGTGTCCTGGCCCGCCCGATCCTCGTCATATACCTCGGCATCCCCGAAAAAGCTGCGTACCGGCTCCGTCAGCCGTACACCCACCGGCTGTATATCCGGCAGCACCCGGACGCTGGCCGACCGATTCACCCTCTTAGAGATCCAGGCCAGGCCGGTAAGATCGTAGATGCGCATCCCTTTTACACGGATATCATAGCATCCTGCCCCGGGCAGCTGCAGGGTATACAGAAGCTGGTTCCGGCCCGGCATAATATCCGAAGCCCCCAGCCAAATGCGGCGTTTTTTTCCGTAAAAGGCATTGCTGACCGCCAGACACAACCGTATCCTTCCGCAAACCAGCGGGCTCTTATTGCTTATATGGATCTCTATGTTGACTTCCTTCCCCTCGTCCGTGAAAGCGATGGGAACCTCCACCCCGCACTCCACACAAAATCGGCGGTAGATTAAAAATACTGCCGCCAGCACAAACAAAGCCGCCAGATAACCGGCAAGCAAAAGCAGCGGGCCGCTGAAAAACAGCAGTGCCACATACACCAGGAGCCCTGCCAAAACCAAAATCCAGACCATACTACTCACCGTACTCCCGATTTTTCATATAAGAAGCCGGTGGTTTCACTTCGGACAGGATCTCTTTCAGCACGGCCTCCGCCGAGACGCGGGTCACACGGGCTTTCGTATTCAGCACGATCCTGTGTCTGGCCACATCCGTGTAGATCTCGGCCACATCTTCCGGAAGCACATATTCTCTCCCCTGTAAAAAAGCCCATGCCTTCGCCATCCGCGTACAGGCAATAGTTCCCCGGGGGCTTAAGCCCAACTCAATATAGGGATTCTCCCTGGTGGCGCGGCATAGCTTCGCTATGTACGTGTATACCGCATCCTTGATATAGATCTCCTCCACACACCGGCGCAGGGCCATCAGATCCTGGTCGTTTATCACCTGCCGCACCTGTTCCGTACCGTTTCCCACGCTCTTTCCCCGGGCGATCTCCACCTCGCTTTTCAGATCCGGATAGCCCATGCTCATACAGATCATAAAACGGTCCAGCTGTGATTCCGGCAGAAGCTGGGTGCCTGCGCTTCCTTTGGGGTTCTGGGTTGCCATCACGATAAAGGGGGAGGGCACCCGGTGGCTCTCGCCGTCCACAGTCACGATCCCCTCCTCCATGACCTCCAGCAGAGCGGACTGGGTTTTCGGGGAGGTGCGGTTGATCTCATCCGCCAGAAACAGATGGCACATGATCGTCCCCGGATAGTAGACGAACCGCCCCGTCTCTTTCCGGTACATGGTAAACCCGAGGATGTCCGCCGGCATCACATCCGGCGTGAACTGAACCCGGTGGTTCTCCAGGGCCATCGCCCGGGAAAAGGCCAGAGCCAGAGTCGTCTTTCCCACCCCCGGCACATCCTCGATCAGCAGATGCCCCCCGGCCAGTATGGCCGCAAAACCCTTCTGAATACATTCGTCCTTCCCGGTCACGGCCTTTTTTACTTCCTCTGTCACCATCAGGGCACGCAGATACTCTTCCTGCATATGTGTATCCTCCCTTTCGTCATCCTGTCTATATCCACTGCCTTGTATTATATCAGCTGCGCCTATGGTGATATCTGAAAAAATGTGAAAATTTTCACCAAAGCGTAAAAAGCATCCCGGCTGTCGGGCCGGGATGTTTTCCATTTTTTCCCATTCTATTCTGTTTCCGGTCCTTCTGCCGAACAGGCGCCGTCACCCATACCATGCATCAATCCATCACCATCCTGGCCGCACCATAGATACCCGCGTCGTTGCCCAGCTCCGCCAACACGATGGGAATATTCCGACAGACCGGAAAGGCATACTCACGATATACGGCCAGCACCGCATCTATAAGGGGCTGTCCCGCCTTTGACACGCCGCCGCCGATAACAAAAATATCCGGATCTGCCACGCAGGCTACATTGGCCAGGGCAATACCCAGATAGTGGGCCATGCGCCGCACTGCCGCCGCCGCCACAGGATCCTGCTCTTTGTAAGCATCAAAAATGGCCTTGGCCGTCAAAGTTTCAGCATCCAGCACTGTTTTTCCCTCATAACGGGCCAGCTCCTGTCTGGCCAAACGCACCACACCGGTGGCCGAGGCCATCTGTTCAAGGCATCCCCGCTTCCCGCAGTTGCAATACTCCGTTTCCGAAGGTTCCACACACATATGGCCGATCTCCGCCGCCGCACCGTGGACGCCCGAGAGGATCCTTCCCCGCAGAACGATACCCCCGCCCACGCCGGTGCCCAGCGTCACCATCACCATACTGGAAGCGCCCCGGCCGCCGCCAAGCCACATCTCTCCCAGGGCCGCCACGTTGGCGTCGTTGCCAACCCTCACCGGGAAACCGGTCATCCCCCGCAGTTCCTTGGAGACCTCCTTGTAATCCCAGTGCAGGTTGACGGCACAGGATACGTCACCGTTTTCCAGCACCGGCCCCGGCACCGCCAGGCCCACGCCCTGGATCTGCTCTTTGGCAATCTCCTTTTCCGTACATTTTTTCAGAATCGCCTCAGCGATATCCGGCAGGATATGGCCGCCGTTCTCCTCGGTGCGGGTGGGAATTTCCCACTTGTCCAGTGCCTCTCCCTCCAGAGTAAACAGACCACATTTTACTGTGGTACCTCCCACATCAATACCAAATGTATACATCATGCTCCTCAATCCCTCTTCTTTGCCAGATTTGCCTGTACGCGCTTGTACAGCTCTTTTGCCGCGTTATATCCCATCTTTTTCTGACGGTGATTGACGGCGGCGGATTCCACGATCACAGCCAGGTTCCGTCCGGGACGGATCGGCAGAGAATGGCAGATCACCTTGTTGCCCAGGATCTCCGTATATTCTTCCTCAAGACCCAGGCGGTCATACTCCCGGTCGCGGTCCCACTCTTCCAGTTTGATCACCAGGTCAATCTGCTGGCTGTCTTTGACGCATTCCACACCGAACAGTGTCTTCACATCAATGATACCGATGCCCCGCAGCTCAATGAAATGGCGAGTGATATCCGGCGCCGTGCCCACCAGCTCGTTGTCACTGACACGGCTGATCTCCACCACGTCGTCGCTGACCAGGCGATGTCCCCTCTTGATCAGCTCCAGGGCCGCCTCGCTCTTTCCGATGCCGCTCTCGCCCATGATCAAAACACCCTCGCCGTATACGTCCACCAGCACACCGTGGATGGAAATGCAGGGGGCCAGCTGGATGCCCAGCCACCGGATGATGGCCGCCATACAGCTCGATGTAGTGCGCTCCGTGGTAAACGTGGGAACCTTGTGCTTTCTGGCCAGTTCCAGCATGTCTTCATCGGGCACTACCTGGGTGGTAAAAATCACACAGGGGATATTTTTTGACACGAACTGCTCATAAGCCTGTATCTTTTCCTCCCGGCTCAGATGGTTCACCAGATAGGAATGCTCCACATACCCTATAATCTGTACGCGTTCCGCAACAAAAAAATCATAATACCCCGAAAGCTGCAGCCCCGGCCGGTTGATCTCCGTGAGGGTGATCTTCGTGCCCGACGTATCCAGCTCCGGCGTCATATTTTTCAGCTGCATCGCCTCCACAAGCTTGTCCAATGTTACTGTCTTCATTGACACTTCTCCTTTAATTTTTCTGCCGTGTAACTGTTCAGTACCTTTAAATCTTGCTTTTACAGTCTCAGCAGTACACCGAAGGCGTCCCGTGGGAAATGCTTCGACCTGCGCTGAACGGTTACTCTGCCGTTACTATTCCTTATAGTAACATATGCCGGTGTTATTCGCAAGAAAACAGGTATACCCTGAACCAAAAATTGTCTGAACTGTTACGATTTCAACTGCAAAACATATGGATTCTTTGGAAGTTACATGGTATAGTATCTACAGGGTAAACAAAAGGCCATGGAATGCCGGAGTTTTCCCGAAAAATATCATCAGAAAATCCGGCACAGGAAAGAGAGGACAAAAAACATGAAATTTGTGAAAAAAGGAATCCGCACTATGACACTTCTGCTATTGGGCTTCTGCCTTTTAGCCGGCAGCGCTTATGGCGTGCGGGCATCCGTAATGGATCCATTCCAATACAACGCGGGCGATAAATTATATACAAAAGCCAAAATCACAAAAGGGACAAAACATTTAACCAAATCCACGTATAAAAAACACGGTATGACCCAATATCAAATTGTGAAGATGTCCAAAGGAAAAGTCACTCTGCGTCCCCAGCAGGGAATGCACGACAGTGCAGATCCGTATTTCAAGAAAAAAACGGTGACTTATAAAATATCTTCAAAATGTAAATTCTATTACAGGGACGTCACTTACCCCTATTCCCGTAAGCCGGGCTACAAGCGAGTCTCTAAAAAAAGTGTGGTCAACTTTATGAAATACCCGGATTTCAAATGCAGGTATACGGAAATTTATGAGATAAAGAAAAAATACTATGTTGGCGGCTATTTCGGGGACTTTTATATGAAAAACGGAAAAATCGTCGCTGTAATCACCGACGGCGGCGATTGACCGGATGAGCCGGGCCGGGAAACTCCCTCACATATATATCCGCAAAAAGCGGCGGTTAATCCTCTTTTTAAATCATCACCGGGAATTAACCAACAGATACAATCACAGAGATATGGGGCAATCGGGAAGCAGGCAGCCATATGCCTATATCCGGAAATTTCTGATGGCGGATACAACTTCCTCGATCTGCCCTGCATCCATCCCATCCACATGGAAACCGCCGGTACAGACCACTGTCACCCCATACTTTCTGGCCGCCTTTTCCGCAAGCATACGGCAGACAGCCTCATCTTTATGCCCGGTCACATTCAGGACAGAGGATGTGGCGCTCACAGAACCGTCCCCTTTTAAAGAATCCCTTGGCACTGCCAATACCACAGTCCCTATATGGGGTTTATCACCGCCCGCAACGGTAATGAGCATATCCTTCCCCAAATGCTCTGCTGATATCGTTATCTTAGAAAATGACAATGTAATTTCTGATCTCATCTTTCACCTCTCTGCGGAGCGTCGACTATCTCCGGATTCTTATTGCTTGAGACCAAGCAGGCATTCCAGAAGCTATAGAAGCTCCTGCTCCAACAAATATAACCAACTGTCCATCATGCCTTGCCTTATTTATAATTCTTTTTGATTCGCTATAATGGTCTAAAATCCCTTTATCATTAATCACCATTACGCTACTCCTATTTTCTGTATTTTGAAAATTCTCATC
>DPJQ01000230.1:0-170 GCA_003542935.1 Lachnospiraceae bacterium
TCAAAAAAGAAATACTGAAAGGTCATATCGCTGGGGAAATACACGGAAAGCCCTCCTTGAGAAAAAGGTCAAAAACCGCCGGACCGGTAAACTGATTATAGCATAGGCCACGGTTTTTCTGTTTTAAGGATTCCTTAAAATGAGAGCCATACAAAAGAACGTGAAGACCG
>DPJQ01000230.1:426-1474 GCA_003542935.1 Lachnospiraceae bacterium
TGAAGACCGCCCGGGCGGTCTTCACGTTCTTTCATTTTTCAGCCTTCTCTTTCACAAACGACATGACCAGATCCGTAAAGTACTCCAGCTCGTCCTCTGACAAGGTCTTTTCTTTGGAGATTCCGTAAAATTTCTCCAGACACTTTCGGCAGCAGTAGCCCAAGCCATGCTGCGCGTAATAGATGGCATTCCCATAGTAAGGCGTTTGTCTGCCATCGTCGGCAGGGCAAGTTCCGATACTTTTTAGCAGTCTATTCTTCACTTTTTGTCTGTTTATTTTGGTCAGCCCGGCTTGGGCCACACGGTCCAGCGCGGTATGAAGCCATTCGTCATTCCACATGGATGTCCTCATAACGGTTTTCACCGTCTGGTAATCCGGCTTTGCGCGCATGACCTTTTCGTATGTAAACTCGCAGCCGCAAAACTGACAACGGGTATGCCCGTCAAAGATAAAATAGTGTCTGCCATTTTCACAGTCATGGGGATGCTTTACGATGGTGCGCCGATTTATAACCAGCTCATCCCTCACGCTGTTCACGGTTTTGAAGGCCGATCTGTCAGTCTTATAGACCTTAAAAGGCGTGACGGCTTTGGGAGCCTTTATAAAAATCAGAGTAGCATATCTCGCGTTTTTCTTCATGCTCCAAAAATCATCACCAGCGCAAATTTCTTTCCCATAGTAGGATACGGACCCTGCCGACATCCTCCTCCGACCGGAGTTCAAAAAACAGAACGTCTTTTACTTCAAACGCGGCGGTAACGTCCTTACCCACTTCCTGCATATATACCGTATCACCCGGGAAAATATTGTGATATGGCGTTATTTTGTTTTTGGAGAATCTGCTCTCTATTTTCTTCTCACCGGACAGGATCTTCTCAATATAACCTTTTCTCATGATGGCCAGATGTTCCGTAAGGCTTCACCTCCCCCTGATGTTCACATCGTCAGCCTGTCGAGCAGCCCACGGCACCCCGCCTGCACATCACGCCAGGTCGCCTCGAAATCGCCTGTATACCACGGGTCGGCCACATCGCCGGGATGGTCGGT
>DPJQ01000230.1:1740-1998 GCA_003542935.1 Lachnospiraceae bacterium
CCACGGGTCGGCCACATCGCCGGGATGGTCGGTAAAGTCCAGCAAAAGGCGCAGCTTGCCGGCAGGGTCCCCGCCGCAGATGCGGCGCATGTTACGGAGATTCGCCTGGTCCATGCCAATCAGAAGGTCATGGTCGTCATAGTCGCGGCCTGTAAGCTGCCGGGCGGCGTGGCCGTCGCACCCGATCCCATGCTCGGCCAGCTTACGCCGGGCCGGCGGGTAGACGGGATTCCCGATCTCCTCGGTGCTGGTGGCCGC
>DPJQ01000230.1:2220-3273 GCA_003542935.1 Lachnospiraceae bacterium
ATCTCCTCGGTGCTGGTGGCCGCTGAGGCGATCCGGAATTGACCCTCCAGCCCCGCCTTCTTCACCATGTCCTTCATGACAAACTCCGCCATCGGGCTTCTGCATATATTGCCGTGGCAGACAAAAAGTACTTTCGTCATCTCCGAACCTCCCATTCTCTGTTCACTGCTATGGTCATTATATCACACCGAAAAAGAATTGACGACATTGAAACCTTTTGCTACAATTTTTGATAGACATCTTTTGGGTATCTTTATTCTAAAATCAGGGGGGCTCCATTATGGATTTTTATAAACAGGCATTGGAACTGCGTGAGGAGACAGTTGAACACCGCCGCTGGCTGCACAGCCATGCAGAGATTGGTCTGGATATGCCCAAGGCGCAAGCCTACGTCATGGAGCAGCTGAAGGCCGCCGGCCTGGACCCCCAGCCCTGTGGGCATGGCGTGACCGCCGAGCTGGGCCGGAAAGGGGGCAGGACACTCCTGCTCCGGGCGGATATGGACGCCCTGCCCATGCCGGAGGAGAGCGGCGAACCTTTTGCCTGCCTTACCGGCACCGAGGCTCATACCTGCGGTCACGATTTCCACGCCGCCATGCTGCTGACGGCGGCAAAGCTGCTGAAAGAAAACGAGGCCGCGCTGCCCGGCCGGGTCCGGTTCATGTTCCAGACCGCCGAGGAGACCTTTGAGGGTGCGAAGGATATGATGGCAAACGGAATCTTAGAGGGCGTGGACGGGGCCCTGGCCTATCATGTCGGCTCCGGCAGGATGTCGGTGGGTCTATTTATGTACAACAGCGGCGGCACGATGATGTACTCCGTGGACGGCTTTCGGATTACGGTCCATGGCCAGGGTGCCCACGGCGCCTATCCCCACAACTCCATTGATCCCATCAACATTGGCGTTCACATATACCTTGCCCTGGAAGCACTGATTGCCCGTGAGGCGGACCCTGGCAAAGCCTGTGTGCTGACGATTGGCAATTTTGCCGCAGGTTCGGCCCCCAATATTATCCCCGACACCGCCGTTCTCCAGGGAACCCTGCGCACCAA
>DPJQ01000230.1:3297-3864 GCA_003542935.1 Lachnospiraceae bacterium
TATCATGTCGGCTCCGGCAGGATGCCGGTGGGCCTGTTCATGTACAACAGCGGCGGCACAATGATGTACTCCGTGGACGGCTTTCGGATCACGGTCCATGGCCGGGGCGCCCACGGCGCCTATCCCCACAACTCCATTGATCCCATCAACATTGGCGTCCACATTTACCTCGCCCTGGAAGCGCTGATTGCCCGCGAGGCGGACCCCGGCAAAGCCTGTGTGCTGACCATCGGAAATTTCTCCGCCGGCTCGGCCCCCAATATTATTCCCGATACCGCGGTCCTTCAGGGGACCCTGCGCACCAATGACGGCGCCAGCCGGGAAAAGCTGGTTCGCCGCCTGAAGGAAGTCGTGCAAGGGACCGCGGAGGTATATGGCGGCTCGACAGAGATTGAGACGATCTCCCAGGTGCCGCCGCTGGTCTGTGATGCCGCTATGACGGATGAGATGGTGCGTTATATGAAGGAACTGCCGATTCCCGGCCTGACCCCCGTCCCCAACACCTCGGCCAGCGCCTCCGAGGACTTTGCCGCGATTGCAGAGAAGGTCCCCAGCGTATATATGTAC
>DPJQ01000255.1 GCA_003542935.1 Lachnospiraceae bacterium
GGCGCTGGAGGCTTACGGCGCGTCCTATACCCTGCAGGAGATTCTGACTGTGAAGTCTGATGATGTTGTGGGCCGTGTGAAGACATACGAAGCGATTATCAAGGGAGAGAATATTCCTGAACCGGGTATTCCGGAGTCGTTCAAGGTGCTTCTCAAGGAGCTTCAGTCTCTCGGTCTTGACGTGAGGGTACTTCGTGATGACAATACGGAGGTCGAAATCATGGAAACTGTCGACATGGGTGAGACGGATTTCCGTTCACTGATTGAGGGTGACAGGAAATATAATGATGACAACGACCTTGGACGGCAGGGATATACGGAGCAGGAGTTCCAAGGAGAAGAGCTTGTCGATGTCGAGACGGAAGAAGAATATGAAGACGACTACGACGACGACATTGATTTTGAGGAAAATGAAGATTATGCATATAATGATTTATCGGATGATATGTAGAGAGGGGTGCCGATATGCCAGAAAATAATAACCAGCAAACTTTTCAGCCAATGGTTTTTGATGCAATTAAGATAGGTTTGGCGTCACCCGAGAAGATTTTAGAATGGTCCAAAGGAGAGGTGACGAAACCGGAGACAATTAATTACAGAACGCTGAAGCCTGAAAAAGACGGGTTATTCTGTGAGAAGATTTTCGGGCCGAGTAAAGATTGGGAATGTCACTGCGGAAAATATAAAAAGATTCGTTATAAGGGCGTCGTGTGCGACCGCTGCGGCGTTGAGGTTACAAAGGCGAGCGTGCGCCGCGAGCGTATGGGTCATATCGCACTGGCAGCGCCGGTGTCCCATATCTGGTATTTCAAAGGGATCCCCTCCCGGATGGGACTGATCCTGGATCTGTCCCCGAGGACGCTGGAGAAGGTGCTGTATTTTGCCAACTATATCGTGTTGGATGCCGGCGACACGAGTCTGATGTATAAACAGGTGCTCACGGAGCGGGAGTATCAGGATGCCAGGGAGACCTACGGCATGGCTTTCCGCGTGGGCATGGGCGCCGAGGCCGTCAAGGAGCTGCTGATCGCCATTGACCTGGAGAAAGAGTCGGCGGAACTTAAAGAGGCTTTAAAGAACGCCACCGGCCAGAAGAGGGCCCGCATTATCAAGCGCCTTGAGGTGGTGGAGGCGTTCCGTGAGTCCGGTAACCGCCCGGAGTGGATGATCATGGATGTAATCCCGGTCATTCCCCCCGATCTGCGCCCCATGGTGCAGCTGGACGGCGGCCGTTTCGCCACATCGGATCTGAACGATCTATATAGAAGAATTATCAACAGGAATAACCGATTAAAGAGGCTGCTGGAGTTAGGTGCGCCGGATATCATCGTCCGCAACGAGAAACGTATGCTCCAGGAGGCCGTAGATGCCTTGATCGATAACGGCCGTCGCGGCCGTCCGGTCACAGGCCCCGGAAACCGCGCGTTGAAGTCCCTCTCCGATATGCTCAAGGGCAAATCCGGCCGTTTCCGCCAGAACCTGCTGGGCAAACGTGTGGACTATTCCGGCCGTTCCGTTATCGTGGTGGGGCCGGAACTGAAGATTTTCCAGTGCGGCCTGCCCAAGGAGATGGCCATTGAGCTTTTCAAGCCTTTCGTCATGAAGGAGCTGGTGGCCAACGGCACGGCCCACAATATCAAAAACGCCAAGAAAATGGTGGAGAAGCTGCAGACCGAGGTATGGGATGTGCTGGAGGACGTGATCAAAGAGCATCCGGTGATGCTCAACCGCGCCCCCACCCTGCACCGTCTGGGGATCCAGGCTTTTGAGCCGATCCTGGTGGAGGGCAAGGCCATCAAGCTGCATCCCCTGGTGTGTACCGCTTTTAACGCCGATTTTGACGGAGACCAGATGGCAGTCCATCTGCCCCTCTCCGTGGAAGCCCAGGCCGAGTGCCGTTTCCTGCTGCTCTCGCCAAACAACCTCTTAAAGCCCTCCGACGGCGGCCCCGTGGCCGTGCCGTCCCAGGATATGGTTCTCGGTATCTATTACCTGACCATGAGCCGTTATGCCGATTACACCGGCACGGAGCGGGAGGAGGAAGTCGTAGCCGAGTTTGATACTGTTGATGCGGCCTTGGATGCATTCCATGCCTATCAGGAAAAAAGAGCTCAGGGCCAGGCCGACGGCGAGACGCCCATCGATGTGCACACGGTTGTCCGTGTCAACGTCAGCCCGGAGCGCCACCGCATCGTGGTCTGCACGATCCAGGATCTGATCGGCCACTATTTCGGCAGCGTCAACCAGGCGATTCTGGCCTATGAGAACGGCACGATCACCCTGCACCAGAAGATCGTTATCCGCAGGGAGGGCACTTTCGAGGGCCGCCCGATCTCCCAGCGGGTAGAGACTACGCTGGGCCGTATGCTGTTCAACGAGATCCTGCCCCAGGATCTGGGCTTCGTGGACCGGAGCGTGGCGGAGAACGCGCTAAAGCCCGAGGTGGATTTCCATGTGGGCAAAAAGCAGTTAAAGAAAATCCTGGAGAAGGTTATCAATATCCACGGAGCCACCACCACCGCCGAGGTGCTGGACGATATCAAGGCGACGGGATACAAATATTCCACCAGGGCGGCCATGACCGTGTCCATTTCCGATATGACCGTGCCGCCGGAGAAGCCCCAGCTGATCCAGCAGGCCCAGGACACCGTGGATAAGATCACCCGCAACTTCAAGCGCGGCCTGATCACCGAGGAGGAGCGTTATAAGGAGGTCGTGGAGACCTGGAAGGACACGGATGATGTCCTGACCCACAAGCTTCTGTCCGGTCTTGATAAATACAACAATATTTTCATGATGGCGGATTCCGGCGCCCGTGGATCGATTAACCAGATCCGTCAGCTGGCCGGTATGCGTGGCCTGATT
>DPJQ01000012.1:0-13514 GCA_003542935.1 Lachnospiraceae bacterium
CCCCTTCCTCCAGTTTATTTTTCGGTTTCAAGAAATTGATCAAAGCCATACTGTCACCTGTTTCCCATAAATGTCAAATCATAGCTGCCGGAGGTGAAGCGGTCGTCCTCCACGATACGCAGCTGTTCTTCAATATTGGTAGTGATCCCACGGATCACCAGCTCACACAATGCTGCGCGGATTTTTCTCAGTGCTTCCTCCCTGGTTTTGGCGTGGACCACCAGCTTTCCCAGCAGAGAATCGTAGTACGGAGTTACCTCCGTCCCCTCAATCAGGCAGGTATCAAACCGCACGAAGGGGCCGCCGGGCACGTGAAGCATCTCCAGGGCGCCGCAGCTTGTGGCGTTGATACGGCACTCGATGGCCGCCCCGTCAAGGCGCACATCCTCCTGGGTGAAATTCAAGGGGATACCCGCGGCGATGCGGATCTGCCATTTCACCAGATCAAAACCCGTCAGCATCTCCGTCACGCAATGTTCCACCTGCAGGCGAAGATTGATCTCCATAAACCAGAAATTCCCCTCCCGGTCATAGAGAAATTCCAGGGTGCCGGCCCCCACATAGCCGATCTTTTTCACCGCTTCCACGGCCAGCGCCATGATCTCCCTCCTCTGCTCATCCGTCACGGCAGGGGAAGGCGTCTCCTCCACCAGTTTCTGATGGCGGCGCTGCAGGGAACAGTCCCGGTCTCCCAGACAGACAGCATTCTGATATTCATCCGCCAGAATCTGCAATTCCACATGCCGGGCCGGGAAAATATATTTCTCCAGATAAACAGAACCGTCCCCGAAGGCGCTTATGGCCTCGTTCGTAGCCTGCAGGTAAGAGTCCTCGACCTCATCCGCCGACTGGATCAGCCGGATCCCCCGGCCCCCGCCGCCGGCACAGGCTTTCAGCATGACGGGATAGCCCAGTTTTTCCGCGGCCTTGCGGGCCTCCTCCGGCGACGCCACTGCCTTGGTCCCGGGAATGACCGCAAGGCCGGTATCCCGCACCAGCTCTTTCAGCATGGCCTTGTCGCTGAGCCTGTCCATGCTGTCCGGATCCGGCCCGATGAATACCAGGCCGTGTTTCCGGCAGAGGCGGGCAAAATGGGCGTTTTCCGACAGGAACCCATACCCGGGATGAATCGCCTGAGCCCCGGCCAGGATGGCGGTGCTGATGATCTGATTTTCGTTCAGATAGCTGTCCGCCGCCTCAGGATCGCCGATACAGTAGCTCTGATCGGCCAATGCCACATGGAGGGCGTCCCGGTCCGCCTCCGAATATACTGCCACCGTGGCGACCCCCATCTCTTTACAGGCCCGGATGATCCGGACGGCGATCTCTCCCCGGTTGGCAACGAGTATTTTTGAAAACATCCTTCATTCTCCTATGACACCGCTCCCGTCACGGCAAAAGAAAATTCCGCTGAAACGCAGAGCCTTTCCTCCACCGTTATCGTCCCCTCCGCAAAATAGAAGGGATGCTTTGCCCTTTTGATCCGGCACCGGGCTTCCACCGTATCGCCCGGTTTTACAGGGGAACGGAATTTGACATGGTTTAGTCCCGTGTAGACGGGCAGTTTTCCCTCCGTCATGACATCCTGCATCAGCACGCAGGCCGACTGGGCCAGGATCTCACAGAGAATGACGCCGGGCACCACCGGATTTCCCGGAAAATGCCCCTGTAGAAAAAATTCATCGCCGCGGACATGATAGCGGCCTACCGCCTCCCCCTCCCGGCTCCCCGCCTCATCCAGGAGAAGCATGGCGTCCCTGTGGGGCAAAATTTTCATGATCTCTTCCCGATTCATAGACTCTCCTTTTCATGTGGCATCCTGACAGCACAAGCCCGTTTCATCATAACAGTTTTGTGCCGGACTCCGCCGTCCGGCCGCCAATCACTTCGTCATTTACGGATGCGGAACAGCTCCGTGCCGAATTCCACCATCTGGCCGTTGGTCACGCAGATCTCCAGTACGGTTCCGTCCACCTCGGCGGAAATCTCGTTCATCAGCTTCATAGCCTCGATCACACAGAGAACCTGGCCCGTCTTTACCTGGTCGCCCATGGACACGTAGGGATCCGCATTCTCGGCGGGAGCCGCGTAAAATACGCCCACCAGCGGAGATTTCACACTGATATAATCGGCACTTTCCCCCGTCTTCGGCGCCGCTGCCTCCGCCGCGGAAACCGCCGGGGCCGTCCCCGCGTCTACAACGATGGTTTCCCTGGCCGGGGCCGGGGCATTTTTCTCCAGGCGCACCACCCGGTCGCCCTCGGTGATCTCCAGGCCGGTGAGACCCAGCTCCTGCATCAGACCCGCATATTTTCGGATATCAGATTCGTTCATAGTTTTTACACCTTTCTAAACGCCAGGCAGGCGTTGTGGCCGCCAAACCCGAGGGAATTGGACAGGGCCAGGGTAATGTCCGCCTTCTTCGCCCTGCCCGCCACACAGTTCAGGTCACAGGCCTCATCCTGCTCCAGCAGGTTGAGGGTGGGGGGAACGATGCCCTCTTTCAGGGCCAGCAGGCAGGCCATGGCCTCCACGGCCCCCGCCGCGCCCAGCATATGCCCGGTCATGGATTTCGTGGAGCTGACCAGGGCCTTTCCGGCCGCCTCACCGAGGGCTTTCTTAATAGCCATCGTCTCCACCACGTCGTTCATCGGCGTGCCCGTACCGTGGGCATTGATATAGACCAGATCCTCCCCGCTGTAACCGGCCTCCGCCATGGCGTCCGTCATGGCCCTGGCGCCGCCGCGGGCCTCCGGATGGGGGGCCGTGATATGGTGGGCGTCGCAGGTGGAGCCGTAACCGCAGACCTCGCCGTAGATTTTGGCTCCCCGGGCTTTGGCATGCTCATACTCTTCCAATACCAGAGCCACGGCCCCCTCGCCAATCACAAATCCGTTTCTCCTCTTATCAAAAGGCAGGGACGCCGCATCGGGATCATCGGCGGTGGAGAGAGCCTGCATATTGGCAAAACCCGCCACGGCGGAGGGTGTAATGGCCGCCTCCGCGCCGCCGGTGATCACCGCGTCGGCATAGCCGTGGCGGATCATGCGCAGGGCCTCGCCGATGGCGTTGGAGCCGGAGGCACAGGCCGTCACCGACGGCATGGCCGAGCCCTGGCAGTTATGGCGGATCGCGATCAGCCCCGCCGCCATGTTTGCGATCATCATGGGAATAAACAGAGCCGACACCCGGCGCGGCCCTCTGTCCCTCAGCTTCGCGTACTCATTTTCAAAAGTGCCGATCCCGCCGATGCCCGCGCCGAACTGGACGGCAAACCGTTCCGGCTCCACCGTACCCTCGATACCGCTCTCGTCCGCTGCCTGCCGGGCTGCCGCCGCCGCAAGCTGGGCATAGCGGTCGGTGCGCAGAGTCTCGATCTTCTCCATATACTCTGTAGGATCAAATCCCTTCACCTCCGCGGCCAGATGGGCCTTATAGCCCGTGGTGTCAAAAAGCGTGATCGGCCCGATCCCGTTCTTTCCCGCTTTCATGGCCTCCCAGGTATCTCTGGCCGTATTCCCCAGAGGGGTGACGGCGCCGATCCCCGTGACAACGGCCCTTCTATTTTCACTCATAGTAATATTCTCCTCAACATTCACAAACTCTGTTCTGCTCACAGCCATTGCGCCCTGCCTGCATACTCTGGTAAGGGCATTTGAGGGGCGCTTTTAACGGAGGCGAAATCCACTGCTTACGGAGACTTGGACGTGAGGGCCATCCCGAACGTCCTTAGCCGCAGTTAGCAGTTAGTTCGCCGCAGTGTTGCCCCAGCCCGTCCAGAGTATGCAGGCAGGGCGCAATGGCGTCCGCAGTAGCCACAACCGTCCTCACATCGCGATCCCACCGTCCACCCGCAGCACGTCCCCGGTCACATACCGGGCCGTCGCCAGGTAGGCCGCGGCATCCGCCACATCACCGGGCTCGCCCATTTTTCCCAGCGGGATCATCTGCAGCATCGGGTTCTCCGACTGATTGTCCGTCATATCCGTGGCGATAAAACCGGGGGCGATGGCATTGCAGCGCACGCCCCGGGGCGCCAGCTCCCGGGCGATCGTCTTGGTCAGCCCGATCAGCCCCGCCTTGGATGCCGCATAATTGCACTGTCCCGCATTGCCCATCAGCCCCGTCACCGAGGTGATATTGATGATACAGCCCTCCCGGTTGCGGATAAACATAGAAGAACAGTGGCGGATCATATGGAACGCGCCTTTCAGATTGACCGCGATCACCCGGTCAAAATCCTCCTCCTTCATCCGGGCGGCCAGGCCGTCCCGGGTGATGCCCGCATTGTTGACCAGAATATGCACCGTGCCGAAATCCTCTTTGACGGCGGTGACAGTCTCCTTCACGGCCTCGAAATCCGAGACGTCGCAGCAGTAAGACTTTGCCTTGACGCCGTATTTCCGGCTGCATACCCGGCACACTTCGGCGGCAGCTTCCGCATTGCCCGCATAGACCACTGCCACATCCGCCCCCAGGGACGCAAATTTCTCCGCGATGGCCCGTCCGATCCCCCGGGAACCGCCGGTCACCACGGCAACTTTTCCTTTTAACATGGTTCTACCTCTTTATTCCTACGGTGGTCCAGACCGACGGCAGATCCGCCACACAACAGGCCTTCACTCCCGGATCGATCTTTTTCATCATATTGGCCAGAGTTCTGCCCGGTCCGATCTCCACAAAAGTATCCGCTCCGGCCGCGATCATATTCCGGATCGTCTTCTCCCACTGCACCGGACTGCAGATCTGCCTGGAGAGAAGCCCGGCTACGTCCTCTGTATAGGGCTCCGCCGTGACATTGGAGTACAGGACAATATCCACCGCGCCGCCATTCACATCTTTCTGCTCCCGGCCGAACACCTTCGCAAGCTCATCGGCAAAATCCGATGCCGCTTCTTTCATAAACGGTGAATGAAAAGCCCCTTTCACTTTCAGCGGGAGCGCCCGGCCGCCGGCGGCCCGCACATCGGCGGTAAACGCCGGCATCCGAGCCGCCAGCCCCGATACGGTGATCTGTCCGGGACAATTGAAATTCACAGGATAGATATCCTCGTACTTACCGCAGATCTCCTCCACTTGTTCAGGTGTGAGCTTCACGACAGCCGCCATGGCCGTATCATATTTCTCCGCCTCCCGCTGCATCAGTTCGCCCCGGCGGCACACCAGCCGAAACCCCGTCCCGGCATCAAACACCCCCGCCGCCGTGGCTGCGGCCAGCTCTCCCAGAGAAAAACCCGCCACCGCCGCGGGCCGGATTCCCTTTTCCATGAGCACCGCCGCCGCGGCCAGTTCCATGGCAAAAAGACAGGGCTGGGTATTTTTCGTCTCCTTCAGTTCCTCCTCCGTTCCCGCAAAGCACTGGGCCCTGGTTCCGGGCCGGATACAGTCGCAGAGATCAAAGATACGGGCCGCCGTCTCGTACCCCTCATATAATTCCTTTCCCATGCCGGGAAACTGATCTCCCTGGCCGGAAAACAAAAACGCTATTTTACCCATGACGGCGCCCCCTTTAAGATCGGCTCCGCCTCCTCCATCACTTCCCGGATGATCTCGGCTGCCGGCTGCTCCTTTTTCACCATGGCCGCGGCCTGTCCGGCGAGGAAGCATCCTTTTTTATTGTCCCCCTCCTGAACCGCCATCCGCAGCGTGCCCGTAGCCAGAGCCTCCAGCTCGTCGTCGGGCATACCGCCGTACTCCGCTTTCGCATATTCCCTGGCAAAGGGAGTGCGCAGGCTGCGGACCGGATGCCCCAGCCTTTTCCCTGTCACCATGGTGCACAGGTCCGTGGCTTTCAGGATCTTTTCTTTATATACGGGGTGAATACTACACTCGACGGCGCTTAAGAAACGGGTTCCCATCTGAATGCCGCAGGCTCCCAGCATAAACGCCGCCGCCACGCCCCGGCCGTCCGCGATACCGCCCGCCGCGATCACCGGCAGGGTGGTGGCGTCACAAATCTGGGGCACCAGTACCATGGTGGTCAGCTCGCCCACATGGCCGCCGCTCTCACCGCCCTCCGCGATCAGGGCCGTCGCCCCCAGGCGGGTCATCAGTTTCGCCATGGCCACCGAGGGCACCACCGGTATCACTTTGATCCCGGCCGCTTTCCAGGCCTCCATATATTTGGCCGGATTCCCCGCCCCCGTGGTCACGGCCTCCACCTTTTCCTCTGCGGCCACCGCTGCCACCTCGTCCGCAAAAGGACTCATCAGCATGATATTCACACCCACCGGCTTATCGGTCATGGACCGGGCGATGCGGATCTGCTCTCTGACGTATTCTCCGGGCGCGTTCCCCGCCGCGATGATACCCAGGCCGCCGCCCTCCGACACCGCGGCCGCCAGCCTGCCGTCCGCGATCCAGGCCATCCCCCCCTGAAAAACAGGATAGGTGATGCCCAGTATTTCACAAATCTTTGATCGAATCATTTTCTCAGCCCTGCTTGCTCTGGATAAATTTATCCAGGTCGTCAATGGTCTCCACTTTTTCGTCCAGCTCGATCTCCGTGCCGATCTCATCTTCCAGATTCATCAGAAGCTCCACGGTATCCAGAGAATCGATGCCCAGCTCGGAAAAAGTGCTCTCCGGTTTGATTGTGGAAACGTCACAGCCTATACGCTCTGAAACAAGTCTTGCAATCGTGTCAAAATACATAATATAAATCCTCCCGAATTTTTATTTTCACTGTTTAACGGCCTCTATTATATACAGCCGGAGTTCCCGGGATATTCCTCCAGAGTTTCCCGGGCGTTCCAAAATTATAAAATTTCATAAAAAAAGGATGCTCCCGCATCCTAATTTTTCCAGCTATTCTGTATTTTTATACCGATTTCCCGGTATTTTCTTTTCCGGCTCCTTTTCATATGCGTCCTATGCGGTCCGCTGCCCGCACAATAGCCTGCACCTTTTCCGTGGGCACATTGGCCTCTATATCAGCCAATATGATATCACAAGGCCCCAGCGCCTCATGAATATACGCAAAATCCCGGACGATCTCATCCAAATTACTATAACAGACCTTTGTTGGACTATATACTACGCCGCGTCGGGCATCAGGGAAGGTACGGCGCATTCTTTCCAAATCTGTATCCATACCCATATCGATATAGCCCACCTTTTTGATCCGGCGCATCTCCTCGATATAGGGTGTGGCATTCCAGTTGCAGGTATGTATGCCATAACGTCCAAAAGCCTGGGACAGTCTCTGGTCATGGGGCAGGACAAAGGTTTGATAGGCTTCCGGAGAAATCATATTCACTACACAGTTTGAACTGGTACACAAGTCTATCTCAAACCCGGATTTCCTCTGCCGTTCCTGGATCATCCGGTTAACACACAGGATCGTTTCGCAGATATGGCCAAACAGCTGCCGGACAAAATCCGGATCCTCAATAATGTCAAGAAAAATATTCTGTCCCCTGAGCCGGAAAGCCGTGTTAATCACCCCCTGATACCCGTGGATATAGCCGGATATCATACCCCAGCGTTTTTCTATGATATCCATCTGCCGCCATAGATCCTGAAACAGAGGATTGGTCTCCGGATCAAAAGGTGCAAGGTCGGACAAAGCCTCTTTGGGCATGATCTCACTGGTATTCAGAGACGGCCAGTTTCCGGCAAAATAGTGGATGTCCGGCTTATACAACCCTGGAATCAAAAGGGCTCCATAGACTCCGGAAATTGTAGCACAGTCCGGATCCACCCCATCATGTACAGAGGGCCTGAAATGCTCTATTGACGGAAAAAGCTCCGTCAGGTATTTTTTCATGGCCATCAGTGATTCATAGCGGTACACCGGATCACAATGCCATCTGCGGGAGAAATCAATACCCAGACGCTCCTGATACCACAGAGGGGTAAAGCCCAAAGACACCCGGAAATCACTTTCATCCCCCCTGCAGGGTTCCCGCAGACCCGGGCCAGAGATTGGAATATAACTTCTCAGCGTATAATCTTTGTCCATATATCCTCCTTATGTCATCATTCCAGTATACTTTGTTCCCCCCTCTCCCGGCAGAACGCATTTACGTCCTCACGGGCAGGCAAAGAGGGATAAGCTCCTTTTCTGGTCACAGCCAAGGCTCCGCATTGACAGGCAAGACGCGCTGCTGCCTGTGGGGCAGCCCCCGCCCGGAGCCCGGCCACAAACCCTGCCGTAAAACTGTCTCCTGCTGCCGTAGTATCCACCGCCCAAACCGAATAAGCAGGCGTCATAAAATGTCGGTTCCGATCCATATAAAAGCAGCCCCTTTCTCCCAGTTTTACCAGGACGCAACTTGGTCCCGCATCCAAAATCTGCTGACAGGCTTCCATCAACTCTTCCTCCGATTCAGGACTCCTGCCGGTCAGGGCCGCCAGCTCGCTTTTGTTAGGACTGATACACCAGGCGCGCCGCAGTTGCTTCAGGCTGCAGCCGCGAATTGGGCCGGCATCCACCACAGCCGGGACACCCAACGCCGCCGCCTTTTCTAAGAGAAACTCTATCACTTCCAACGGAATCTCCAGCTGCAGAAGCAGCAGTCCACAGTGCTCAAGCACCGGCAGCACACGCTGTTTCATATCTCCAACGGTCAGCCTCTCATTAGCACCAGGCACTACAATAATCCTGTTTTCCCCTGTTTGCTCCAGAAGGATATAGGCACTGCCAGTCTCCGCCTCCTTTTCAAGAATCAGCCCCGTATCCAGCCCGCGGCCGTGAAACATGGAAAGCAGCGCAGCGCCTTTATCATCCCGGCCCACCGCTCCGCAAAAGAAAGTGGGAATTCCCAGACCGTGGAGGGCCAGTGCCTGGTTCGCTCCTTTCCCGCCGCCCGCCTGCATCTGATCATAGCAGTATATACTTTCACCACCCTCCGGCATCCGCGGCAGCGTAAAAAATACGTCCATATTGATACTCCCCACCACCATCACCGGTTTCATACACGCACACCTCCTGCTCTTTTTCTGTCAATTCTGCATACCCAAACGTCCTCGAAGTATCCTCTCACTCCCCCGCAATTTCTCCACCATTGTCTTCCACTCCGGCCGCAGAGCATCTTCATGGATCCGGCGGGATGTAAGGCGGATTGGCATACCGTCTAATGCCAGCTTATATTTGGCGCAAACCGGATAAGCACAGCCTTCAATCAAAGAGGACAGGGCAAAAAAGGAGGACACCTCTTCCGCTTCCGCCGCATCGTAATGTTTCGTCATCCAGACATACAGATCGGGATGAAAATTGGCCATCACACCACAGTAACCGTGGGCGCCCCGCTTCAGACTCTGCCGCAGCGTGGCGGAATTAGCGTCAAACAGTTTCATATCTGTGCCGGCAAGGGCCTCGAGTTTCTCCTCTATACTGGGCAGATGGCCACAGGTATCTTTGAGAAACCGAAAACGTCCCGTAGCCGCACACCACCCCAAAAGCTTCGGGGACATGGCCCGCTGAAAAGGATATGGACACTCATACAATCCCAGCGGCAGTTCCTCCGGCAGATGATCCAGCAGAAATTCCACATTCCTTTTCCACACATCATCTCCTTCGGACAGCGGGTCCAGTCGGTTTGTGATCAGGACGATCCCGCAGACCCCCGTATCCGCCATAGCCTGAAGCTCATACAACTGATCCTGGCGCGTACCGGCAATGTGACCGGAGGCCATCACCGGAAGGCCTGCAGCACTTTTACAGCAGGCTTTTGCCAGGGACACTCTCTCCTCCAGCGTCATATAATAAATTTCGCTGGACTGGCAGGCCGCAAACAGTCCGTTTACCCCTTTTTCCTTATACCAGGACACAAGTGCGTCTAACGCTCCGAAATCTATACTATTGTCTGCGTTAAAAGGCGTCAGCATCACCGGCCACACGCCGTTCGGTATTTTTTCATTCATATATTTCACCTTTTCTTATACACGGAACGTTGTCACCCGGGATACTGCAGCCTCGATCAGGTCATCCCGCAGACCCAGGGCATCATTTTTATTGGCAATCAGGATCAGGCCGCCGTGTTCTGTGTTCAAATGATCCACAAAAGACCGGATCTCCCTGTCAATACTCTTTGCATCCCCGGCAATACCGTTTTGCTGGTAGCTGACAGAGCAGGAAAAACAGATCTTCCCGGCAAACCGCCTGCCCAGCTCTTCCACGCCATTGAGAGAAACCTGGCCAAGATTCAGCACATCCACACCACAGTCAATGATCTCAGGAATCAAATCAATAATCTTACCGCAACTGTGAAGATACACATCCAACCCCAGGCTGTGAGCCAGCTCCACCTGCCTGATCAGCCGGGGCTTGATAAACTCCCGCCACATGGGAACAGAGATAAACAGATTGTTCTGGGTGCCATAATCATCTGCCAGCCCCAGGGCATCGAAACCATACTCCGGAAGCAGACGGATGATCTCCTCCTCGATACCGAATACCCGATCCGCCAGCCATTTTACATATTCCGGCTCCGCATACAAATCCACCAGCAACTCTTCAAATCCCCGCATCAGACACATGATAGAGAAACCGGACAGACCCAGGTCACCGATCAGATAGCGATCTTTTCCCCATTGTTCAAAGAGTTCCAGAGCCGTCTGAAAACGTCTCGGATCCTGGGGATCCGGCCACGAAAGACTCTCAAAAAGCTTCCAGGAAGTGAGGTTCGGCTCAGAAGGGCCGAAATTAAGATCGGGATTTCTGTTCAGCCAATGGAATCCCCACTCTGAATACTCTTGATCTACCCCCACATTGTGCAAACCCACAGGAACGTTCAGCACATCGCTGTTTGCCAGTTTCTCGCCTCTATCCCCCCGGTTCCTGTATACGGGTATACGTTCCGGATCCCGAAAATGAATGGCCTTTCTGACAAGCTCTTTGCTGCTACTCATAATCATCCTCCCTGTTATTCATCTCCGGGGCGGCTTGCAGCCACCCCGGAATCCGATACGCGATCGCTAATTTAACGCATATCCTTTTGCGTCTTCAAAAAGCCCGGCTGCCGCATTCTGGGCACTCTCTCCTCCGACAATCACCGACTGCAGCGCGTTACAGATGGGAAAAGTCAAAGAAAACTGACTTCCGGCAGTCAAAACGGCCGGATCCGTCACACCGTAACCAGTGTACACAGTTTTATTGCTCTGAATAAACTCAAAAGCTGTTTTTCCCACGCCGTCGGCATACTTTTCTTTCTCACCGAAATCCGCAAACACCGGTGCATTTAAAGGAAAGAGCTGCTCAATCCAACCGTCATACCAGTCACCGGTCATCATGTATTTGATCAGTGCCTTTGCCCCATCCGGATTCTTCGAACTTTCGCTGACCGCGAAGGACATGATCCCTGCCTGGTTCACAGTACCATCTGTACCCGCAGGAACGGGCGCCACCCAGGTATTTTCCAGCAGTTCAGCATAATCTTCACTGTCTGTCATGGCATTATATAGCGTGAAAGAATTCATAACCATGGCTGTAGTTCCATTTAAATAAGAAGCGTTATTTCCACCTCCGTCCCAGGTGGACGCATCGGGGGGAATCAAGCCATCTTCATACATCTTTGCGTAGGTACCGATCAGATCTTCCATCAGCTTCACGTCTTTTTCGTCTTCACTGATAGAACCATCCTCGTTCCAGAGTTTCCCTCCATTAGCAAAATACCAGCACCACAGGAAATTGGCCTCATCATCGTCATCACTGGCGCCAAATCCGGTACCCGCACTATACACACCATCTACGGCGCCATCTAATTTGTAAGCCACATCCACATACTCTTCCCATGTGGAGGGGATGTCCGCCTCCCCGAGACCGGCTGCCGTAAAGACATCCTTGCGGCAGAAAAGACCTATAGCAGACTCATACAGAGGAATCAACGGGAGCTTTTCCCCAAAAGTAGACACACTTCGCAGAGATCCCACAAAAGGCCTGTCCGCTTCGATCTCCTCATAGAGATCTGTCAGATCCAAAAACGGAATGGACTCGGAAATCGACAGAAGCATACCCGCATGAACAATACAAATATCCGGCATCGTACCGGACTGCAGGGCCGTAGCAAGCTGGGTGGGCATCTCTGCTGCCGCGATCTGTTCCACCGTGACATCGGCACCTTCAAAAGATTTCAGCTGCTCCGCCAGGCTTGTATTGGCTTCCTCGTTAAAAAGAGCTACAATCCAGACGGTAAGATCTCCCCCCTCCGCGGATGTACTGCCAGCCGTACCGGTGTCAGAAGAATCCAATGTTGACACACTGCCGGAATCAGCGGCCTGACTTTCGTCGGATGTCCCAGACACATTTTCCGCAGGCGTTTCAGCATTTTTGCTGCTGCACCCGACCAGGCCAGTCATCAGACACGCAGTGGCGAAAAGGATTGCCATTAGTTTCGTTTTCATAGTATACCTCCTTTTGGTTTTGTTTAAATCAGCCCTCCCTGACGGGCAGGCCATATTTAACGATTTACATGAAACACATATTCCGGATTTACAATATTTTCCGGCATCTGCCCCGCCAGAAACTGCAGGATAGACTCCGCCAGCATCTCCTGTCCCCTCTGATCCGTCTCCAGAGTCGTACCGCCAACATGGCTGGTCAGACAGATTTTTTCTTCCGCAAACAAGGGTGAATGCAAGGGAAGGGGTTCCTGTACTGTCACGTCCAGGCCGGCTCCGGCCAGCCACCCCTTTGCCAGTGCCCGAAGCAGATCCTCCTCACAGAGCACCCCGCCTCTGGATGTATTGATCAGATATGCCGTGGGTTTCATTACAGACAGCAGCCGTTCATTCACCATACCCGCCGTCTGAGGAGTGAGAGGCAGATGCAAACTGACAAAATCACTTTCGGCAAAAAGCGTTTCTGTCTCTTCCACCTTCTCCACTTCCCAAGCCCTGGCCTCATCCCAGGTCAGCATCGGATCCAGGGCCAAGACCCGTACCCCGAAACCACCGAGGAGTCGGCGAAGTTGACGCGGAATATGCCCGAAGCCCATGAGGCCCACCGTCTTTCCCTGCAAAAGGTTCCCGCTGCCCACCGTGACAACTCCCGCTTTCCTGTAATCAGCCTCCGCCCTGGTGAAACCGCGGCTTAGATTCAGCATATGCAACAGCGTCAGTTCAGCCACCGCCGGAGCATTATAGCCCGGGATATTGGCAACGGCTATTCCCCTTTCCGTCAAAGCCGGAATATCTATATTGTCCAACCCCACACCGAAACGGATCACCAGGCGTACCTTTCCTCCACATGCCTCAGCGGCTCTGGCATCCCAGCGCTCGGGACCGGAAATAACAATATCCCTCTCGGCTGCGGCGCGAATCGTCGCTTCGGCATCCCCTGGAGGCAGGATCATCGAAGTCAGCGTATGGCCCTGCTTTTCCAGCAGTTCCCTGAGACATCGGATATCTACCTTCGATTCATCAATACAGATCAGAATCTGGCTCATATTTTTCTCCTTTCCTGCGGTCTTCTATTCCTTGACAGCACCGGCTGTCATGCCGCCGATAATAAACCTGTTCGCAAAAGTATACAATACCACTGCCGGGATACTGGCCAGGGTACCAGCCGCCAT
>DPJQ01000012.1:13780-28011 GCA_003542935.1 Lachnospiraceae bacterium
CTGGCCAGGGTACCAGCCGCCATAATCTGATTCCAGGGATAAAGATCTCCATAAATCAGGCTTGTAATGATGAGCGGATATGTCTTGCTCTCCTCGGAGAGAATGTTGACAAGTGCATATAGGTATTCCCCCCAGCACAATGTAAACGCAAAAATAAAAGTGGAAACCAGTCCCGGAAAAACTGCCGGCAATACAATCCTGTACATCCTCTGCACTCGCGTGCAACCGTCAATAATACTGGCCTCCTCAATGACTCTGGAAACGGATTGAATATGCGGCGTCAGCACCCAGGCCACATAGGGCAGGGTAAAGACCGGATAGATCACCATCAGCGCCGGGAGTGAATTGCTGAGCCCCATTTTATTTACCATGTTATACAAAGGGATATACAACACGGAGGACGGAATCAGATAGCAGAGCAGGAGAATCGTGGCAAACGGACGGCTCATCCGAAAACGCAGCCGTGCAATGGCATAGGAAGCCGGATAACCGATCAACATAGAAAATGCCGCCACCGTCAAAGCCACAATCAGGCTATTCCTCACACCGTTTAAAAACCTGGTTTCCTGAAACAAATATCTGTAACTTTCCAGTGTTGGATTCTGAGGAAACAGTGTGGGGATATTCCGGTAAATCTCTGCCGTAGGTTTAAAAGAAGTAGCCACCATCCAGTAAATGGGCAGAAGCCAGATGGCCGTACAGGAAATCACCAATACATATTTCAGAACAGTTCGTACTTGCTTCTTCATCTCTACGCCTCCTGCTTTTCTTTATTTGTCTGACGGCTAATGATAAAAATCAGAACCATGAGAACCGGCGCAAAGATCAGGGCCGATGCCGCGCCCTCACCCAGCCGAAACTGCTTCATGGCTGTCCGGTAGCTGAGTATGGAAATGAGCTCCGTCGCTTTGTTGGGCCCGCCCCCTGTCAGAAGCCACACCGTCTCAAAATCATTAATGGTCCATATAGTGGAGATCAGCGTGGTCAGAATCAACACATCCCGGATCATAGGCATGGTAATATGCCGAAACCGCTGTACACGGCCTGCTCCGTCGATGGATGCTGCCTCATAGAGTTCTTCGGGGATCGACTGCATCCGGGCCAGAAGAGATATACAGAAAAACGGCGTACCCCGCCACACATTAACCACTACAATCGCCATAAAAGCCAAAGAGGGAACTCCCAGAAAATTAATATTTTCTGAGATCAGCCCCATTTCCATCAGAAAACCATTAAGCATACCGCCCTGGCTGGAAAAAATCCATTTCCAATTCAGAGAAGCCACCAGATTCGGCAGCGTCCAGGGAATAATCATCAGCGCACGTACCAGATTGCGTCCCTTGAATTCCAGGTTAAGCAACAGCGCCATCCCCACGCCCAGAACCGCCTTTCCCACAATTGAAAAGAATGTGTACAAAAGCGTATTGACGGCAGCATTCCGAAAATCCGGTTTCCGCAGCAAAGCACTATAGTTTCTCAGCCCCACAAAACTGCTCTCCGCACCTACACGCATGTTAGTCAGGCTGATGCAGATTCCCCAGAGCACAGGAACTAACATGATAAAAGCCAGGTACAACATGATAGGGCTTACTGCTTTGTAGGCGAAACGGCTCTCCGCCCGCCGGAACGTATCGTTTGGTTTTTTCACGGGTACTCTCTCCTTTCTCCGTCAGCTTCCTCCAACCGCCTATCGGGCCATCTCATCCAGCATAGCCAGAATATTTTCAGGAGGCACGTCCGGCGGTACATCATGCGTGGGGCCGATGATCAATCCTCTATTTTGGAACGCCGTCTTCGTCGCCCGGACAATCTCCCGGATTTCCGCAGGTTCACAGCGGGGCAAATCCCGCTGGGTACTGACGGCCCCCCGCACGGCCAGCCTCCCTGCCAGGATTTTCGCATAATCCAGCGTGTAAATCTCCGGTTGAAATGTATTGTATATATCAAGGCCCATATCGATCAAATCATCCATAATCAGCCGGTTATCACCACAAGAATGCAGCTCCACATATTTTCCGGCCCCCTTTATGTGATCAAAAAGCTCTGCCAAATAAGGTTTTACAAATTCACGCCAGGCCTCCGGACTGATCATCAGGCTGTTCTGCTGTCCATAGTCATCGGTATAAAAGACACAGTCAATAGGATACTGTAAGACGATATTCAGGCGTCTGTGCTCCCTGTCACACAGCTTGCGCATCAGCCTGTGCACCAGCTCGGGATCAGAATAGAGATAACAGAAAAAGTCCTGCATTCCACAAAGCATCCAGGCCCTTTCAAACAGAGGACTGCTGCCGTGAACCGCAGAAAAACGTTCACCGGCTGCCAGCTTCAACAGTGTCTCGCATCGTTCTCTGAGATGTGCTTCGTCCACCACCGCCGCCTGGTAGCCCTCAATGGCCTCCACCGAAGGGATCACACAGTTAAGAGGCGCCCCTATGTCCCGATCCTCCGTGCGATTCCAGATCGTACCGTACTCATCAATCACATGAAACGGCCGCCCTTCGGGAACCGGCTCAATTTTCAGGCTAATCATCTCATAAGCATTTCCCATATGAGCAAAAAAATCAGCGTCGCCGGTATAATCCACCATTTTTTCTAACATGGCGCTGGTAAAACGCACAAAATATGGAACCCGGTCAACAGATTCATGACGAATCGCCGCAATCACACGTTCTCTGTTTGTCATAATCACCCTCCGTATCATTCTGTAATACAGAATTTAATTCTATTATTTCGTTTTATTTTTTCCGCACAGATGTGATATATTTTTCCCTGTATTTCAAAATAATACACTTACACCACACTGTACGGAATCCATTTCCACATACATTGAGCCGGATGCCATGCCCGCGTATCTTTTTGGCAATCGCGGTGGAACACTGCACTTACAGAAACATCTGACTACGAATCTCCTCCACATGCCCTCTCAAAATATTGGCAAACTGCTCGATCTTCTGCTCATCAAAACGAAGAGAAGGGCCCGTGACACTGATCGCCCCCAAAGGCATATCTTTCCTGTCCAAAATCGCCATACCCACACAACGAACGCCAAACTCATGTTCCATATTATCGACAGAATACCCTCTCTGCCGGATCAATGCCAGCTCCTGCCGCAATATATCCCCGCGGCAGATCGTATCATCCGTAAATTTGTCCAGACCCCGGGCGATGATCTCATCAATAAAATTTTCCTCCTGATAAGCCAGCAACGCCTTGCCCAAGCCGGTACAGTGCAAAGGCGCTGTACTGCCGATAGCAGATTTCTTCATCAAAAACGTATCCACATTCAGCACCGCCTGATCCAGATAAATCACACGATCCTGGTAAGCCGCCCCATAATATACCATCTCCCCGGTCTGCTTCGCTATTGTTTTCAGATGAGGCCGGATGATCTCACCGGCAGCATCCGAATAATCAAAAGCATAATATCTCTGCAAGATCTGAAACCCGAGATGATATTTTTTATTTTGCTCATTCTGCTGGAGATATCCCCGCCGCTCAAAGGTCTTCACAATGTCACAGACATTACTGGGATTAAGCCCCAGCGCCTCACTGATCTCCGAAATCCCCGCCTCCGGATTCTCGGAAGTAAAATACTCCAGAACATCCAGAGCTTTCCATAAAGATTTGATTATCATCCGTTTTCCCGTCCGTTTTTCTGTATTACAGAATTATATTCTTTATTATTGTATCTAAACTCTATCATTCCCGGACACGTTTGTCAATCAAATACGCCGAGGATTTTCTATTTTGGCAGTATTCCTAAAAAAGCAGATAATTTATCGACATTTTTCCCAAAACAGGCAGGGAGCCGACCGCATCCTCCAGGACTGCAACTGACTCCCTGCCTGTTTATTACATCTACTATCTATCCCCCAGGCAGTGCATCAACAAAACATCGTTCTCTTGAATTGCCCACCCCATACGTAGTATATCATACCACATCTTTTCCGACCATTTTCGGATTTTGCGTGAACGGCAAATATATGGTGCGAAAAGTATATTCCGTCAGATATCCAGTGCCGCGTGATACCCCCAGTAGACGGCATTGGTAATGGTAGAGACCTTCGCCGCGTCCCCGATCACCCTCACGAAGGGCGCCGCATCAAGGAGTGCTTCCACCACATCCGTGCGGGAGCGCTGTCCCAGCGCACAGATCACCGTGGTTCCCGGAACCAGCACTTCCTCTCCGGCTTTATCCTCGCAGAGTATGCCTTTCTCCGTGACCCGGATCCCCCTATATCCGGTATGTACCACCGCATACTTTTCGATCTCCTTTAACAGCAGCGGCCGGTGGCGGACATTGGCATCCGGGGCCAGCTCATCCCGCATTTCCACCAGATGCACTTTTTTCCCCTCCATGCCCAGGTGGATCGCGCACTCACATCCGGCAAGGCCCCCGCCGAACACCACCACATCATCGCTCACCTTCTCCTTCTCCAGATAGTACTGATTGACCACGACCACCTGATCCCCGTCAAGGCCCGGGATCGGCGGGACAAGGGGCCTGGAGCCCACCGCGATGATCAGCGCGTCCGCGTTTTCTTTTTCCGCATACTCTTTTGTCACTTCCGTGTTCAGGCGGATCTCCACACCTGCTTTCTCTGCCAAAAGCTTATAGGTACCTGCCAGCTCATACATCTCATGCTTAAAGGGCAGCGCCTGCTCGCTTTTTAAGATGCCGCCCACTTCGGATTCTTTCTCGCACAGGATGACCTGATGGCCCCTCCGGGCTGCCGTATAGGCCGCATACAGTCCTCCCGGGCCGCCGCCCGCCACGAGCACTTTCTTCTTTACCGGCGCCGGACGGATCTCATCGCCTTCCAGCTCACGCCCGATCAGCGGATTTACGGTACACCTCCTGGTGGAAGTCGCCGCCCGCTCGGCCATACAGGTAAAGCAGCGCAGACATTTGACGATCTCATCCTCACGGTTCTCCGAAACCTTTCTCGGAAGATACGGGTCGGCTAAAAGGGCCCTCGCCATGTAGACCACATCCGCCTTGGCGCCTGCGATGATCTCCTCCATCTGCGCCGGGTCGTTTAATCCTCCGATGGTCGCCACCGGAACCGACACATGCTTTTTGATCTCCTCCGCCAGATATACATTGCAGCCATGGGGCTTAAACATGGACGGATGGGTATCCCCGAAGCCCCTCTGATACGTCCCGGCCGACACATGCAAGAGACCGATGTGAGGCTCGATCTGCTGCGCGATGCGGCATCCCTCCGCCAGGTCATAGCCGCCCTCAAACAGTTCCGAACCGCTCATGCGAAATTCGATGGGGAAAAGGGGGCCCACCGCCTCGCGCACGGCTTTCAGCACTTCCACGGCCAGACGGCAGCGGTTCTCCAGGGAGCCGCCGTATTCATCCGTTCTCTTATTAAAATACGGAGAGAGAAACTGGTTGATCAGCCACCCGTGGCCGCCGTGGATCATCAGCATCTCAAATCCCGCCCGCTTCGCCAGGCCGGCCGCCTCTTTGTAGGAAGCCACAATATCGGCGATCATCTCCTTCGTGAGCGCCTTGACCTCCACGCCGTCCGGCCGGACCGTATCCGACGGCCCCCACTGATTCATGGTTTTCTGTTTCGTTTTATCCGTCATGTAGGTTCCCGCGTACATGCCGGAATGGGACAGCTCGATACTGGGCATCGCGCCGTGGCGGCGGATCGCGTCCGCCGTATAGGTTGCGGCCGCCAGGGAATTTAAGATGGCCGTATCCAGATGATAGGCATGGGAGGCATCCGTCTCGGGATGCACCATGAGCTCGCTGACGGTCACGGCCCCGGCTCCCCCTTTGGCCCGCAGCTCATAGAAAGCCGTCGATTTCGGCCCGATACAGCCATCATTGGTGATGTCCGTCCCTCCCATGGGGGCGGAAAACATACGGTTGCGGAAGGTTACCCCTCCCAACGTGATCGGTTTACATAGATTCGGATATTTTCGTTCCATAATACCTGCACTCCTTTCTGCCGGATCCGGCAAATTTCCCTTATACAATCCCCACTCTTTATCTCACCACTTCGATATCCTGGGGTGTTTCATAATCCATTATAAAACTTCCGTCCTTGATTTTCCAGGAAACCCGGATATTTCCCACAGGAGTTTTCACAGTTCCCATGGCACTCGTAAGATATCCGGCCACCGGCGCGATCCTGACCTTTTTGTAGCCCGGGGCCGCCGGCCGTACGCCGAGGGTAATGCCGGGAAGCTCATACAGGATCAGCGCCCCCCATCCATGGCATTCGCTCCTGGCGTATGCTTCCGATTCCACACAGGTGGTGCAGTGCAGCTTTACCATCTTCCTCCAGGTATCCCAGTACTGATCCGTACAGGCATACAGCCCCGCCTTTTCCAGCGCCCTAAACAGGTAAAAACGCATGGCAACCGTGCACTGGGTATAGCCCGGTTCCCGGATCGTTTTCAGCAGGTTCCTCTTCCCCGCTTCCGGATCCACGGTATCCGTAAGCAGCGCAAACACCTGGCAGTGCTGGCTGTATTCCCGGATCCCCGGCCCGTCCTGCACCATCCCGTTGTCCCCGATACAACAGGTACGCACGGCTTCCTGTGCCCTCCTGGCCCTGTCACGGTAGAGCTTCGCTTCCTCCCCGCGCCCGAGAAAATCCGCCAGATACCCTGCATGCTGCAGCCCATAGATATACAGCAGCGTCTCCATCGTCAAGGGCCCCTTGAGGCCCGCCGTCGGCATACCGCTGGTATCGTTCCACGCATCGGCCCAGTCGATGAAGGACCAGAACCGGGCTTCCCTGTTGACGCCGCCTACCTTCTCCACATACCCTTCCTCTGTCAGATGCCTCTCAAAGTAATGCAGGATCTGGTCGATGGCCGGCATATGCTCCGCCACCAGCCTGCGGTCCCCAAAATACATCATATGGTCGTACACCATCAAAATGTAATAGACCGAAAATCCCGGAATCACATTCGTATTGCAGTTCGGATAGGAACAGTTCAGCAACCCGTCGTAGCGCTGGGAACGCCGGAGGTCATCCATGCACTTTCTCGCCAGACGGTCGTCGGCACTCACGGCATACGTATATAAGATCTGCACCCTTGCGTCCATAATGTATTGCAGCTGCTCGTAAAACGGGCAGTCCTCATAAGTTTCATGCATACATCTGCGCAGGGTCCGCTCGCTGATCTCCCAGATCGGCCCCAGGGAGGGATCCGAAGTCCTGACCGACGTGGCCACCTCCAGGGGATATCCGGTCTCCTCATAGTCAAGGCCGTGAAGCACGATCTTTTCCTCCGCCGTTTTCACGCGCAGGCGGACGAAGCGGAATGTCCTAAACCAGTACGGCTCGTACACCTCCTGCTCTTCTTCGGTTCCGACCCCCGCCACACGGTAGAAATCTTCATATCCCTGCAGATGCCCGTTTTCCCTGTCCATACGGTCCGCTTTGACCGGGATCAGCTCCGGCCCCACAAAGCCCTCCTGCACGTAGGCCTCCGCATAGAGCAAAGACACCTCCGCATCTTTTCCGCCCGAAAAAGCCGCCCGGATATAGCCGGTCATTTCCTCCCCCGCATCCAGCTCCACGACAGCCTCCGTGCGGGCGGGAACCGTAATCGTTTTCTCCCCTCTCAAAAAGGCCGTCCACGCTTCCCGCGGATGGCTGGTCTTTTTTACATCCATTACCTTCCGGAACCGGTCCTTTTTCCGGTACATATAGGGAATATTTCTCGGCTTTAAATTCCCCGGGCTCACAGCCTCCGGAACCAGCTCTTTCCTATACGGTTTTGCCCGCTGCCAGGGGCCGTCATCATACCGTACGCCCTTCCAGCCGAATAGTTCCGGGTCGCCCGCCGCACGCTCGTGGATGACCAGCGGAGCAAAATGTTCCTCTTCCCGGTAAAAGGTCACGCCTGTATCTATCCGGCACTTCCAGGAATCATCCGCCGACACGTCATATTCGTTACCGGCCATATCCCTGATCTTTCCGGTCACATACAGGCCCGGCAGAGGGGTCCGGAACATCCCGTGATTCCCGGCAGCGGGATCTTCCGGATACCGGAGCACGGATACGCCGATGACATTGGCGCCTTTTCTCAAAAAAGCGCCGATATCCACCGTATCATAAAACCATACCTGATGATCCCCCCTGCTCGGGCCCACTTCCACCAGCCGGGCATTCACATATAATTTGTATCTGGTATCCGCGGATATTTTAAGCCTGCCCTCATAGGGTTCATCCTCAAGCCTTAACTCTTTTCTGAAAAGCATGACCCTGGGACGGTCTTTATCCTCCGCGCTCCAATCCGGATTCCATATCCAGTTGGAAGCCTTCATGTATTCCGGTATATCCATATGATTCCCCTTCTATATTCCCAAATCATTTTCTCCCGGCACGCTAACCGCAGTACCGCCGCGCCACCCGTTTTCCCGCCGCCACTGCCGCAAACGCCGCGAAATAGGAAATAACAAACATGACCGGCCACTGGTGTACAAATCCCTGCGTCCATTTCTCCATCTGGATCTCCGCCGGTATCGCCTCGTTGTAAAAGATATTCGCGGCCGACACGATGGCCGTATTACAGGTATTCAAAATCAGTGAAGGCAGTATATTATCCGCCAGCGTGTAAGAAATACTCCCTTTTCTCAGGTGAAACAGCGCCATGAGTTTTTCCGACCATTCGCTGTAGGGGATCGCTATGCTGACGAGCAGGATGACCATCGTGATCATGGACCATATCTTAAATACATTGGAAAAATTAAAATCCAAATGCTCTACGATAATGGACGCCAGGGACATAATGATCCCCATCACGATCGCCAGCACGACCGTCAGCGTCTCCCCGAAATGGGTTTTAAACATACTGTCATTCCCCCTCATAGAACCGCATATCGTCCCACACCCGCATCAGCTCCGAGCGATCCAGCCGGACGGTCTTACTCTCCCGATCAAAGATCCGCACCGGGGAATCGTATCCGGCAAATCTGAGCCACTCCGGATTCGGGTCGCCCGTCTTCGCAAAACGCACCCACGAGCCGTGGATCTCCTGAATGAGTCCGCGTAAGACCTCCTCCGGCTCATCCTTGAATACAAACCGGCTGAAATCAAAATCCATATTGGCAAAGGAAAGGGGAAGCTCAAAGGCGTGGGAGGAAAGCCATCCCGTCTCCCAGCCCGACCTGGTGATATACTCATAACGGTACATCCAGACATCCTTCGTGTACTTCCGCTGGGCCTCCGCCACCTTCACCGACGGCATCTGGAAAGCGTAATCCGTCGCAAACGCGATAAAAGGATAGGCCCCTTCCTGTTCAAAATTCTCGGTGATGGGAGGCACCGTGCTCATGGAAAACTCGGCCTGCGCCTTGAACTTTGTGAACCTGTCGTTCTTTGACGGATGATAGTGATCGATCACCCTGGGGATCGCCTCGGCGTGGCCGTTCTTCTCCAGCATCTCGGCCACCATGGACCAGGAATTGGGAAACCCCGTCTTCTCCGGGTGGACAAACATCGTCCCCTCATGCAGATTCGTACCGATGATCAGCTTCACCCCATCGGCGCTCCCCTCACGGATGGCGTCGATCGGACGTTTGGGCAGCAAATCGTCGATGACGGGTCCCGGCAGAAACATACCCGGATTTTTGTACTGATGGCGTTCCGCCACATAGGCGACTCCCTTTAAGAGCGCAAAGGGATCCATCTCTTTAAGCTTCGGGATATCCTGTTCCGTCATGCCCATACCCTCAAGATACAGATCCATATTCTGCCGCGCCGTCTTGTGGGTGCAGACACAGTTTGGCAGGCCGCTCTGCACGATCGCTTTCTGGAAGATCCCCTTCACGGCGGGCATGGCCAGCATGTTCACGACGGTCGCTCCCCCGGCCGATTCCCCATTGATCGTCACATTCCCGGGATCTCCGCCAAAAGCTTTTATATTATCGCGGATCCACCGCATAGCCATGATCTGATCGGAAATCCCGCAGTTGCTGTCAAAATCCTCACCGCCGGGATATGTGGTAAAATCATAAAATCCCAGCACGCTCATCCGGTACTGGAAGGAGACAAACACCAGCCCGTCGTCGGCAAAATGTTTTCCGTTATAGAGCGGCACGCAGGCTGCGCCCGTCGTATACCCGCCGCCGTGGATATACACAAACACCGGCAGCTTTTCTCCCTCCGCCGGGCGCTGCACATTGATCGTCAGACAATCCTCCGACCCCTTATCTTTTCCCTCGTCATTCTGTATGGCTTCCGGCCCGTACTCTTTCGCGTCAAACACCCCGTCCCAGGGCTCCGGCTCCTGCGCCCTCTTAAAGCGCAGCTTTCCCACCGGCGGCTTGGCATAGGGGATCCCCAGATACTCGATCCGTCCGTCCCTGAGATAACCTTTTACTTTCCCGTATTTTGTATTTACAATATATTCACTCATCGCTCCTCATTTTCTCCTTTTAAATACGGCCACAATGTAACAGTTCAGACAAGCTGACCTGTTACATGCAAAAATTCATTTAAAATCGCTGCGCGATGGAATTTTTGCACTCCCGCATCATTTTCTTACGGTATGCGCCCTAAAGCGCATACCTGCCTGAACGGTTACGGCCACGGCATTTCTGCCATGGCCGCCGTTACCTGTTATTTATGCCGCTCCTCCAGTTCTTTCTGGATCTTCGGCAGTTCTTTATCCAGCTTATAAGTCAGCATGATGACAAACGTCACCACGATCATGGCCACCGGAAGCCAGTTATAGATGAACGAGATCGCAGCCTTTGCCGATTCGCTCTGGGAGGCCGCTGCTCCGTCGTATCCTCCGAAGGCCAGGATCCATCCGAGAACCACCTGTCCGATGCCAAGGCCCAGCTTCTGCGCCGCGGAGATTGCGGCATTTCCCATACCCACTACCTTGAATCCGTCTTTCCACTCTCCGTATTCCAGCGTATCCGCCACCATGCCGAAGGCCATACCGCCCGCGGCGCCAAGGCCGATACCTTTAAGCGCGTTGAAGATGACCAGAAGCGCCACACTGGTTCCCGCAAACCCGGTTCCGAGGAAACCGAGGCCCATGCCGACGAGGCCAACCATATAAGTCATGTGCTTTCCAAACTTCTTCATGAAGAACGGCGTGAAGAACATGGTCGCAAACTGCGCGATGGACAGCGCATTATTCACCGGCGTATAGAGGGCATAGTCGCCAAGCACATCGGCGCAGTAATAGATCGCCCCCGCCGAGTACATAACGATGATAAAAAATATAACAAACATCGCGAAAATCATAGACAGCCAGTACCTGTTGGTAAACAGAGACTTCAATGCCGCTCCCGTCGATACGTCGTCCTTCGGCTTCTCACCGTTTTCAACCTGGGCAGCCGTCCGCTCTTTCGTTCCGCAGACACAGATCAGCGCGGAAATCACAATGATCACGCCTACCACCGCCGTCGCCATCGTCCATCCCCTCTGGGCCTCCACCATATACGGTTCCGCCGCACCGGAGAATTTCACCACCATCGCCATAAAGAAGGTATTCATACAGATATTGGCAATGGTCTGGAAGATCATACTGATATTTCCCAGCATTCCGTGTTCGTAGCTGTCCGTCGTACTCAGCGAGATCAGCGAGTTGTAGGGGACGAACATGGCCGTATAGAACACCGCATTGACCAGATTATACAGAATGAACACGTATACATACTTGAGCGCTCCCGACATGGAAGCCGGCACGCTGAACAGCAGGATCGTGGACAGCGCCATCGGAATGCACATCCGGATCAGCCACACTCTGGCTTTTCCCATCTTCGAGTGCGTCCCGTCCACGATCCGTCCCATGATCAGGTCGGAAACACCGTCAAACAGTTTCGAAATGGCAATGATCGCGCTGACTACCCCCGCGTCAACCAGCGATACGTCCGTTAAATATTTCATGAGGAAGGCAGACATCATGCCGTTCACCCATGCCATACCGAAATTCCCCATACCATAGCCGATCCGATCATTCCAGCCGAGTTTGGTATTCGGATTATTTGTCTTAGATGCAAAACTAATCATTTGTTTTCTCCTTTCTGGTGGCGGCCACTTTCCGGCCGACAGCCACAAGATCCTCCGTACTTCCGGTCATTTCCTGGAGCACATAAGCCTTTTTCCTCGGCCTGCACTCATGCCACGGTTCCTCAAAGAAACCGAAATACACCTCCGCAAGGCCGCCGATCTGGTTATTCTCAATGCCATCCTTTTTCAGCATCCCCTCTTCATTGAGCAGGCGGAAATTGTAGATCGTCCGCACATAGGGGAGCCCCGCCGCCAGCTTTAACAGCCTGCGCGTGTATTCCGCACGCTTTATCTCCTCTTTCTCGTCACCGCAGTCCGTAAAACCGACCTCCGTGAGGATCACCTGCTTATGGCCGTCGCCGTATTTGCACATCACCCGGTAGGCCGCGTCGTTATAATCCTTCCACAGATGATCCGGCTCAAAAATATCCAGAAACAGATCCATGCCCACCTTACTCTGATCCACGCTCATCTGATAGGGATGCCAGGACAACATGTCAAAGTAATCGTCCGTATTATCCGACCAGAATTCACCGGACTTGATCCGCCGGTACATCTTATCAAGGATCCACGCGATCCCGTACATCGGCGGGAAGTAATCCGGCAGGTCGCCGCCCAGCCAGGGCGTCGAGAGCGCCGGGGAAAAACAGGTAACTTTGGCCTTCGGATTTCCCCGCCTCACACCCTTTGCCGCAAAATACATCATATCGATGGCGATATCCATCTTTTCGTCCGCCGTAAACGGCTCCGTCATATCCCCGTCCAGAAATCCGTCCGGATGCAGAAACGCGTTCAGGTTCCACTCGTTCCCGATCTCCCAGTTTCCCACCTGGGGAAAAAGCCCGGCCTGGGTACACCAGGATTCCTCCAGCATATCAAGGGCCTGCCTGTACAGGCTCCCCTCCGCGAGGTCGCGCTTCGGCATCGCGTGCCCCTTTCTCTGCCTGCAGCCTTCCGGAAGAAACCACTCATGGCTCATCCCGGTCACTTCCAGGTCAAGCCTGGCCGCCCGGTCTAAAAGCCTCTTGTGGGCGGCTGCCGTCTCCTCGTCCGGGGTCACCGGATCTTTCAGAATTTCCGTCAGATGCATCCAGGACCGGTACGCCGTACATCCCACAGCCTTGACCAGATCCAGATACTCCGCTGCCATTACCCCGGTATCGTTCTCCCGTTGGATCAACGGCTCCCCCATGCCGTAAAACCGCTCTGACAACATATCTTTGATCCTCCCATCCTGCGTATTTTTCTTAAAAAATAAGAGCTCCCTTTTGTGCCTATAAATTAGCATCCGAAAGCTCTTTTTTATATCTTTATTTTGTATTATTTGTCCTTATTTTGACCGTTTTCTCTTACCTTGCCCTGCGCCGGATCCGTCGGCCCCCGCCTGTCCTTCTGCGCGGTCGTAGAACTCCGCAGGCTTATGCAATTCCCGGTACTGCTTGGGCGTCATCTGCATCTTCTGCTTAAAGATCTTCCCGAAATAGCTCTGGGACGGGAAATTCACATATTCTGCGATTCCCGGCAGCGTCTCCTCGGAATAGATCAGCAGATTGGCTGCCTTCTCCACCCGGACGTCATTGATAAAGTCCTGCAGGCTGCCCCCCGTTTCCTTTTTGAACAGGCGGGACAGATAGCTGCTGCTGATCCCCAGCGTGTCCGCGATATCATCCAGATAGATCTTCTCCCGATAGTGCCTGTATACGTAATCCCTGCACTGTTCCGTATAGCTGGACGTATGGCGCTTTTCTTTCTGCTCCCGCACCCGTCTGGCCAGCTCCTCAATGGCGTGGTTCCGATAGACCAGTATCTGCGTGATATCTTTACACGCCGTACTTTTATTAATGTAAAAACCGCTGAGCCGATAAGCAACCGCCGGCATCACGCCTCCCTTGATCGCAGCCCTGGCACACAGCGTGGCGGCCACGATCGACAGGTTCCGCCAGTGGTCTGTTTCGCTCTCCCCCAGCCTGCCGATATTCGCGTCCATCTCCTTTGACAAACGGATGGCCTCCTCCACGTCCCCCTCCTTGACCGCATCCAGGATCCGGCGTTCTTCCTGATAGCTGTGGCGGTATATATCCTCATCCTCCGATTTGATATCAAACCAGACCTGCTCCCGCCACTCATCCTCCACACTGTCCATCGCAAGATCATTGACGTCCACCAGCTGCTGATCCGTATACTCCCGGCCCGTAATTAGTGTCTGCTCATTAAACA
>DPJQ01000141.1:0-23280 GCA_003542935.1 Lachnospiraceae bacterium
CCGCACACGCCGCAGCCTTCCACTTTTACCAGCATATCGTCATCGCCCACTTCGGGGATCGGATATTCCATGATATCAAAGTGCTTCAACTGCGTCAGCACCGCTACTTTCGCCGTTTTGGGGATATTCCCCGCCGCGGGAGCCGCCGCAGGCGCAGCGCTTCTCACACTGCCGTCAGTCATGCTGGCAAGTACCTGTCTGACGATCTGCTCAACGTCATTTGAATTTACTGCCATAATAATGCCTCCTGTTTTATCTTATGCACAAGTTATCCGTCATCACGCAGCGTCTCTTTTTCGTAAAACTCTTGGCGCTGGTCAGTCCTTCGCCTGTCCTGCTGGCGATCGTGAATGTACAGATGCTCTCGCCGCCGAAGCCTAACGCCGCATAGGAAGGGCCGTTCTTCACAAGAATCGCCGTATCGATCGCCTTCGCGTATTTCGTGATCCGGTCCACATTCTTGGAATGGATATGCGCCGAGTGACGGTTGCCGTGCTCAAGCCATACAGCCTTCTCCACAGCATCATCAAAATCTTTTGCCGGAACGATGCCGAGGATCGGCATCATCAGCTCTGTCGTAATGAGCGGATGTTCTTTCTCTCCGACGAAGGTGATACAGCGGATATTGTCCGGTACTTCCACACCGATCATGGAAAGCAGAACTTTTGCGGAACGTCCCACGCACTTCCTGTTCAGCGCTCCCTTCGGTGTGATCACGGTTGCCGCCAGCTTATCCTGCTCTTCTTTTGATGCCAGATAGCAGCCCTGCTCATTTACCATGTAGTGCAGCAGTTCGTCTATGATGCTCTCCACTGCCACGATCTCTTTCTCCGCGATACAGGGCAGATTGTTGTCAAAGGTGCATCCGTTCACGATGTCCTCGGCCGCCTTGTGCAGATCCGCCGTCTCATCCACCAGAGCAGGGGGATTGCCCGCGCCGGCGCCGATGCCGCGTTTGCCGGAAGAAAGCACCGCCGTAACCACGCCGGGTCCACCGGTGGCCGCGATCAGCGGGATATCCGGATGTTTCATCATGATCGCGCTGGTCTCCATGGTGGGCTTTTCCACGGTAACGGCGATATTATCCGGGCCGCCGCACTCAAGGGACGCCTCATTGACCATGTTGATCGCGTAGATCGTCGTCTTAATTGCCGCCGGATGGGGATTAAACACCACCGTGTTGCCCGCGGCAAACATTCCCATTGTATTACAGAGAACCGTCTCGCTGGGATTCGTGCAGGGGGTAATGGCGCCGATCACGCCGAAGGGCCCCAGCTCCACCAGGGTCAGCCCCCTGTCGCCGGAATAAGCTTCCGTGCGGATATCTTCGGTTCCCGGAACTTTCTCCGCCACGAGCTGATGTTTTAAAATCTTGTGGGGTACATTTCCCATGCCCGTCTCATCCACACCCATGCGGGCCAGGATCTCCGCATTCTCTCTGGTCTTTCTGCGGATCACGGAAATGATCTGTTCCCTCTGGTCCATGGACAGCCTGCGGACGATCTGCTGCGATTTCTTTGCCGCAGCCACCGCCTCATTCATGTCCGAAAATACACCGTGGCTGGTGGTCGGTGCAGCGCCCAGCTGCATCTTGGCCATGACCTCTTTCACGATGTCCTGTACCATACTTTCATTTACTGCCACGAGAATTCCTCCCTAACTCTTACTGAAGCCCTAACTGAGCCATAACCTTTGCCGTAATGGAAGCTACCAGATCGGCGTTCTGCACGTTCACATTCTGATCTGCCGTTACGCTGCCGCTGTGCTGGCCTACGCCGCTGTGGCTGCTGCAGCTTCCGCCACAATTATGGCAGTTTTTGGTACCCTTGTTCTGACAGAGATTTGCCGGATGTTTTCCGGGAAGTCCCATCTGCCTTCTGATCTCATACAGCCTCTCAACGGTAGCCTGATCGAACTCTTTCGGGCCGCCCAGCATTTTTGACTGATACAGAAGCTGTGCGTAGAACTCTACGGATTCCATCTTCAGATAAGCCGCAAGCAGATCTGTGGACCAGGTCAGGGCGCCGTGGCTCTCCAGAAGAACGGCATCAAAGTAGGGCAGATATTTTTCTACGTTATCCGGAATCTCCATGGTAGACGGTGTGCCGTACTCAGCGATCGGAACACATCCCAGAGCGATAACGGCCTCGGGCATGATCGGCTGTGTCAGCGGAATACCGGCAATGGCAAAAGAAGTGGCATACAGCGGATGTGCATGTACAACAGATCCCACATCCGGTCTCTTCGCATAAACCCGCATGTGCATTTTGATCTCGGAAGACGGTCTGAATCCGGGATTGGCCTGGATCACTTTGCCCTCTTTGTCGACCTTGCAGATGTACTCCGGCGTCATGAAGCCCTTGGATACACCTGTGGGTGTGCAAAGGAATTCGTTATCAGAAAGCTTTACGGAGATGTTACCGTCATTGGCGGCCACCATGCCCTTGTTGTAAATCCTTCTTCCGATCTCACAAATTTGTTTTTTGATCTCAAATTCGTTTTGCATTTCATTTCCTCCTTGAAAAAAAAATAATTGGTTTCTTGTAAATCTATTGACATTATACCCTCTGCACAGCGGGGTGTCAATTCATATTATGTGGATTTTATTGGTTTTTTGAATTTTTGTGTGGTTTTTTGTGATTTCAGTCTTTTTCCCAGGGCATTATGTCACCGGGTTCACGTAGATACTCAAGAATCTCCGGAATACCCTCCTGGGCTTTTGAGTTTACCCGGAACACCGTGGCACATCCGGCCAGTCTGAGCCACCGCTCCGCCCGGTCCGGATCCCCTCCCGGCGCATCGATCTTGGTCACGATACCGATCACTTCACGGTTGCACATACAGGTGATGCAGGGCGGATACAGGGAATACGGTTCCGTAGAGGAACACAAAAGTCCCACCACATCAGCCTCGTATGTATACAATGCCAGGGCATGTCCCAGATGCTTGGTCTGGGCATATTCCCCGGGAGTATCAATGATCACATCAAAATTATTGATATACTGGGTTTTATGATAGTGAATCTTTTCCCCTTTGAGAGCCTGGGTCAGAGTCGTCTTGCCGCACTCACTGCGGCCCATCAGAACAATCTTTTTCATAGCGTCAGGTTCTCGTCACCGGACATACCGTAAAGCCCAGCGTACCTCCCACATAATCCAGAATCGCCGTCACCGATGCTTCCACTTCTGATACCGTGCCGGTAATGATCAGACTGCCGCTGAAACGATCCACAAATCCCAGGTCAATACCGGAGGATTTCACCGCGATATCCCCCATGATGATGGCTGTCTCCGACGGACTGACCGTCATGATCCCTATGGCCGCCTTGGAATAGTCAATGGCCGGATCCAATCCCAGCTTCTCATACATGACTTTATCCGGATTCGCTATAATATGCGCCAGAGAGATCTGTTTGCCGGGAACCAACTCCTGAACAATCCTTTGCTTCATCTCCGGACTCATGCCGTCCGTATATCCCATGCCTGTCCTCTCCTTGATCTTCCACATCTAGTGTCTTGTACCGCTCACATTTCGCAAAATGACTTGTCTGAAAGTGAACGGGACAAGACACTAGCGTATTTCAACAATTGCAAAAATGTGATTTCTTCTCACATAAACCGGTTTGCGCACCTGTTGCCACACGCCTTGACTAATTATACATGAAGTATCAGTCAAAGTCAACAAAAAGAGAGTATCGTATCCCTGCCTTTTCCTGTTTTGTTGTTGTTTTATTTGGATTCTCACCCATTCAGAATTTGGTTTAATGTTGTTTTCATGTTTTCCTATTGACTTTTTGCACATACGGAGGCATACTGAAAAAAGAATATAACTTTCCTGATCAAGGAGTTTACCATGTATTTACTGGATATACATACCCATTCTATTGCCAGCGGGCATGGCAGTACCGATACTATAGCGGATCTCGCCCGGGCTGCCGCTGACAGAGGGCTTCGGCTCTTAGGCGTATCTGACCATGCGCCCTCGACAATGTGCGCCGGAACCACTTCTTACTTTCGCGGGCTGGCTATGGCGCCCAGGCATCGTCTCGGCGTGGAACTGCTCTATGGCGTGGAACTGAACATACTGGATTACGCAGGACACGTTGACCTGGATACAGCCACATTGTCTTCCCTTGACTACGCTATCGCCAGTATCCACCGGCCCAACCTCCGGCCCGGAAACATAAAGCAGAACACTTCCGCCTATATCGGCGCCATGAAAAACCCTTATGTTTCCGTCATCGGACACTGCGACGATACCCGTTATCCGGTGGATTACGAAGCACTGGTGGATGAAGCCGTACGTTCCCATGTGTTGCTGGAGATCAACAACAGTTCCCTCTCCCCGGACGGGTATCGGGGAGATACCCGCGATAACGCCCGCTACATCCTGCAGCTGTGCAAATCCGCCGGACACCCGGTGCTTCTATCCAGCGACAGCCATGGAAAAAAACATGTGGGGGACTTTTCTTATATAGAACCCCTTTTAAAAGAATGCCGGTTTCCCGAAAATCTTGTCATTAACCGCAGCTGTGCAGCTCTGAAACGTTTTTTGGTACGTGAATAAAGCCATCTCCGATATACAAATAAGCGGCAGAAAGCGCTTCATATGGCAAATACGGAAAATTCGCTCCGGCATTTCTCCGTATATCTAAGCATATAAAGCGCTTCTTAAATTAGTACAGTATTCTTTAATTCTGCTCTCCCGTCTGCCCCCTCAGGGGACAAATCGTTCAGATGCCTCCAGACGCATCATATCTTCAGGCCGAATCTGCAGTTCAAGACAAATCCTGAGAAGCAGCGCCATGGAAAGACTGGTGTGCATCTGCGATGCCTCAATATTACTGATATGGGTACGACTGACTCCCAGCCGCTGCGCCAGTTCCTTTTGCGTCAATCCGCGTTCTTTTCTGCAGAAAGCAATGCGCAGACCCAGTTCCCGGATAAATTCTTCGATTTCATTCATAGGTATCCCCCTTTCTGACCCTGGACAAAACCTGTTTGCCATATGCATGACAATTATGAGAACTTTTCCCGCAGTATACCTCTGGTATATTGTACTTTCAAGAAAGAAATTTTTCAAGGCCCAAATATTTCTTGACGAACCGTTCAATCTGCGCTATAGTACTGAGCGTAGCAATTACGAAATGAAGTCCGCAGGAAAGCGGCCAAAGGCCCGCCGAAGGAGTAACACTCTCAGGTATCCCGGATAGGGTAGGAACTGCGGATGGATCGTACTCTGGAGACACCCGGAGCACCGGGGGCCGAAGGTGCAACATACGCCTGCGCGTATGAATCTCTCAGGCAAAAGGACAGAGAATGCCCTGACATGACGCAGGTTTGCCCCGCTTTATGCGTATTATTTTGCATTCCGTTATTTTGTTTGAGAAGAACCTTGCGACAGGGTTCTTCTTTTTTATGTCTGTTTTCCGCATGGGCATAAGCACGCTACAGGTAACTGTCAACCGTCGTACTATTTCATACAGGAGAGAAAAAATGAATTTCAATCAACTTTTAAGCCAGATTGATGATCTGGTCTGGGGCGTGCCTCTGATGGTACTGATTTTAAGCGGCGGCATCCTGCTGACTATCCGCGTCAAATGTCTGCAAGTCTCCCGTCTGCCCCTGGCTTTGAAATGGATGTTCCAGAACGAAGAAGGCGGCGCCGGAGAGATCAGCAGCTTTGCAGCGCTGTGTACGGCCCTGAGCGCCACCATCGGTACAGGAAATATCGTGGGTGTGGCTACGGCCGTCTGTGCCGGAGGCCCCGGCGCCTTATTCTGGATGATCGTGGCCGCTTTCTTCGGTATGGCCACCAAATATGCGGAGGGACTCCTGGCCGTCAAATATCGCGTGATCGACAAGGACAACCACAGCCTCGGCGGCCCCTTCTACTATATTGAACAGGGAATGGGCAAAAGCTGGAAATGGCTGGCTATGTTTTTCGCCCTGTTCGGCGTTCTCGCCGGTCTTCTGGGTATCGGTACTTTTACCCAGGTAAACGGTATCTCCAGTGCCATTCAGAATTTCTTTGACCCGGAGAAGGCAAGTTGTATCACCATACCCGGTATCGGCACTTATTCCTGGACGGTAGTGATTGCTTCTCTGGTTCTGGCCGGCTGCGTAGCAGCCATACTGATCGGCGGCGTGAAACGTATCGCCAGCATCAGCCAGATTGTCGTTCCTTTCATGGCCGTCATCTATTTTGTTTTTGGCATCGTGCTGATCCTCTGTAATATCACCCGCGTTCCTTCAGCCATTGTGACCGTGGTACAGGGTGCTTTTAATCCTGCCGCGATCACCGGCGGCGTGGTCGGAAGCATGGTTGTCGCCATGCAAAAGGGCGTAGCCAGAGGTATTTTCTCCAACGAGGCCGGCCTGGGAAGCGCCCCCATCGCGGCGGCGGCAGCTCAGACCAACGAGCCTGTACGCCAGGGTCTGGTCAGCATGACCGGCACGTTTATCGATACCATCATCATCTGTACTATTACCGGCCTGTCCATCGTCCTGACCGGCGCCTGGCAGGTGGAAGGCCTTGAAGGTGTGGCCGTGACCACTTATGCATTCCAGAACGGCCTGCCCCTGCCCCCGGTTGTTTCATCCTTCATCCTGATGCTCTGTCTGGTGTTCTTCGCTTTCACCACCATCCTGGGATGGGATTATTACAGTGAGCGCTGCCTGGAGTACCTGGTGGGCGGCAATAAAAAGATCGTACTCACTTACCGCTGGCTGTTCATCCTTACCGTATTCATCGGCCCCTACATGACCGTCAGCGCCGTATGGACCATAGCCGATATTTTCAACGGCCTTATGGCGCTGCCAAATATGATCGCCCTGTTCGCCCTGAACGGAGTCGTAGCAAAAGAAACCAAAGCATTTTTCGCGGCAGAAAAACATAAAAAATAAGGGAGACCTCTTCCTGGTGTGTTGGGCCGATACAATAGCTGCAAGAAAAGAAGCACCCGCATCTACTATATACACTGCTGTATACAATAGATATAGGTGCTTTCTTTATTTGCCCAAAACAAATAAAATCGCTAAAGAATAAAACTTTCTTTACCCCGGCAGGCCGCGGCAGCGGCAGCGTCCTCCCCGGCCATCCCTTACGCTTCGGCCATAGCCTTCGCCAGTTCTCTCATCTTCGTCCGGCTTTCTTCTTTCAGAGAAGATTTGATCGTCACCATCGGATCCAGGATCTTGAGCTCCCTCATATCCTCCAGCATGGCTTTCATCTTACGACCTGCAGACGGGGACCAGCTTCCGTTTTCGATGATACCCACCGTACGTTTCTGGAAATTCTTAATCTGTAAATGATACAGGAAATCATGCATACAGGGGAAGATATTTGCATCATAAGTCGGGCAGGCCACAATCAAACGGTCGTAGCGATATGCATCCTCGATAGCCTCTGCCATATCGCAGCGGGCCAGATCGAAGGAAACCACTTTCTGTCCCAGCTCCTCCAGCATCTGTACCAGCTCCTGCACGGCGGCTTTTGTATGTCCATGGATGGAGGCGTAGGCCACTACAATACCCTTGTCCTCCGGCCTGTAACTGCTCCAGATATCGTATTTCTCCAGGTAATATCCCAGATTTTCTTTCAGGATCGGTCCGTGGAGCGGGCAGATCATCGCGATGTCCAGCGTGGCCGCTTTTTTCAGCAGCTCCTGTACGGATCTGCCATGTTTTCCGACAATATTGATGAAATAACGTCTAGCCTCGCAGGCCCAGTCTTCCTCCACATCCAGCGCACCGAATTTGCCGAAACCGTCAGCGGCAAACAGGATTTTCTCGGAGGATTCGTATGTAACCATTACCTCCGGCCAGTGTACCATCGGAGCCATCACAAATGTCAGGGTATGAGAGCCCAGGCTCAGGGTATCCATCTCCTTTACCACCACCTCGCGGCCCGACAGATCCAGATCGAAGAAATTGTGCATCATGGGGAACGTTTTGGCATTCGCCACGATCTGCATGGACGGATACTTCTCCGCCAAAATCTTGATGCTTCCGGCATGATCGGGCTCCATATGCTGCACCACCAGGTAATCCGGTGTCTTGCCGTCCAGTGTCTTCTCCACATTGGCCAGCCACTCCCCGGTACCCCTTCTGTCCACCGTGTCCATGATGGCAATCTTCTCATCCATAATAATATAGGAATTGTAAGACACGCCGTTTGGCACTACATACTGACTCTCAAAAAGATCAATCGTCTTATCGTCCACACCTACATACTTTACTGCTTCGGAAACATATACCTCTGACATATTCCGTAATTCCTCCTTGAATGATTATTATATCTGTTCACTTCTTACGCAGACATGAGTATCCGGCGCTCTATATCTTGCCAACCCTGTCTTTAGTCTTACCAAGCTTACCAAATTTTAGTCTTCCGTGCAAGACTTCCTCCATGGTTTTGTCTGGTAAAATATTTATTTTTCTGCATTACGCAGGATAATATCCTCTCTGGCCGGGCCATTGGATACCATGGTGATGGGGAAACCGATCTCCTTCTCCACAAATTCAATGTATCTCCGGCAATTCTCCGGCAACTCCTCGTATTTGCGGATACCCCGGATATCACATTTCCAGCCCGGAAGGATCTCATATACCGGTTTCGCTTTCTTAAGCTCCGCCGTGACCGGGAAATCTTTCGTCACCTCACCGTCGATCTCATAGCCGACGCACACCGGAATCTCCTCAAGATATCCCAGCACATCCAGCACGGTAAAGGCCACATCCGTAGTTCCCTGCATGCGGCATCCGTAGCGGGAGGCCACGCAGTCAAACCAGCCCATGCGCCTGGGACGTCCCGTGGTGGCTCCGAATTCCCCGCCGTCACCTCCCCGGCGTCTCAGCTCGTCGGCCTCATCGCCGAATATCTCCGACACAAATTCTCCCGCTCCCACCGCGCTGGAATAAGCCTTGCAGACCGTCACCACCCGTTTGATCTCATAGGGCGGCAGGCCGGCTCCTACTGCGCCGTAGGCGGCCAGCGTGGACGAGGAAGTCACCATCGGATAGATACCGTGATCCGGATCCTTCAATGTGCCCAGCTGCCCTTCAAGGAGAATGTCCTTCCCCTCTTTCAGGGCATTCCACAGATAGAGAGAGACATCGGCCACATAGGGCTCCACCATGCGGCGGTAGGCCATCAGCTCGCCGTAAATACTGTCCACGGACAGCAGCGGTTTGTGATACAGATGCTCAAGAAGTACATTTTTCTTCTCCACCACCCGTTCAATCTTCTCCCGCAGCGACGCTTCATCCCCGAACAGCTCGCTGACCTGGAAACCGACCTTGGAGAATTTATCGGAATAAAACGGGGCAATGCCGGATTTGGTCGATCCGAAGGATGCCTTGCCCAGCCGTTCTTCCTCATACTGGTCAAAAAGAATATGGTAGGACATCACGATCTGCGCCCTGTCAGACACAATGATCTTTGGCACCGGTACATCACGGTCTGTAATACTCTGGATCTCCTTGAACAAAACCGGTATATTAAGTGCCACGCCGTTGCCGATCACGCTGGTCGTGTGGCCGTAAAATACGCCCGACGGCAGGGTATGTAAAGCAAATTTGCCATAATCATTCACAATCGTATGGCCGGCGTTGGCACCGCCCTGGAAACGCACCACGATATCCGCCTGCTCGGCCAGCATATCCGTGATCTTACCCTTACCCTCGTCGCCCCAGTTGGCTCCTACAACAGCTATTACCATAATCAGATTCCTCCCTGTGGAAAATCATTATCCGCCTGAAACTGTCGGCAGACCAAAGCTATTATACCCCAAATTCTGTGGAAAGCCAACCTCTTTTTAGTGCTATCCCGCTGCCTGGTTGCGCATTCCTGACCCATAAACTGTGACGCTTTACTTTTTTGTGCGCACAGTCTTAACATCAGACCAGTCAGAATACAGTGTCTTTTTCTTTCCATTTACCTTCATGGCTTTGTAAGTCCGTATCCGGACATAATACTGTTTCTTTTCTTTCAGCCTGGAGACCGTCTTTGCCGCAGCACTTTTTTTAGCCTTGAGGAATTTCGCTGTCTTTCCGGTAAATTTTTTATCTGTGCTGTACTGGATCTGGTAACCGTCGATCTGCGCGGCCTGTTTTTTCCATGTCACCTGCATTCCCCTTGACTTTGCCGTAACTTTTTTCAGGCTGGTTTTCCTGGGCTTTACAGTAAAAGAACCTGTCATCCGACCGCTGTAATTCCCCTGGAGTTCCACCGTCACGGTATAAACTCCTGGATTTTTTCTTCCTTTGGGGTAACTGACCCGGTAATCCGTACCGGCTGTCAGAACTTTGCCTTTGCTGTCTTTGACGGTTACGGCGGGTCTTTTCACTTTCCCGTCATAAGAATAAACGGTTTTATTCAAAATGAGTTCCCTGGGACTGTCAATCACCGTCATCGCATTAGTCTGAGCGCATACACGGCATACCTGCTGCTGTTTTCCGCTGCGCTCGGGCGTCGCCGGAGTACACTCCTTGACATACTGATGATCTTCGGGGGCAATCTTCTCCGTATAGGTATTTCCGCAGCTGCAGGTAAAAGTCCGGGTCCCCTCCTGGGTACAGGTGGGTTTTCGGGTCACGCTGCTCTGGTATGTGTGTTTATGGGGCTGGGGCTCTTGGGGAGTTTCCGGAGTTTCCGGATTTTCCGGATCAACGGGATTTCCTGTAGCCGGAATGATTTCCTGGGCTTTCAGGACTTGCCCGCATACACTGCAATGGCTTCCTTCTGTCTTCCCTTCCGCTGTCTCTGTAGGAGCCACCATCGGATCCGTGACCGGCTGATGACCCCTGGCCGCTATCTTCTCCGTATAGGCATCCCCGCAGCTGCATGTATACGTCATAATTCCCACGTCTGTACATGTTGGTTGAGGATCCAAGACTTTCTGATACTCATGTACATGCCCCTCAGGCTTTTCTGAACTTGAAATATAAAAATTCACATCACGTTCAGCCAGTACTATATTCCGTAAGGCTTTAACGTCTGCCACCGTCTCCAGTTTTTCATCGATATACCGGGAACAAAACAAAACCGTATAATCGCCCTCAAAGTACCCCGGCTGCGCCGCCAGGCAATATCTGCCCGGATAGTTGTTTGATTCTAAAAGAATAACCGGCTGCGACCAAATTGTTTGATTTTGATCAACAACAGCATCGCTCTTCCAATAATCTGACCGGATTAAAATGACATAACTATTGTCATAAAAATAATAATCTTCTATTATATCACTGTTGCTAAAGGGAATTCCGTCTTTATCATACCAGGTAATTTCAAAAAATACGCTTTCGTCCGGAATTGTCCCTGCCTGTATTTCTTCCTCATTCTGAGCAATACTTGTCAAATCCACCTTTTTCGGAGCGGACGTGATTTCTATGCGGCCTATTTCCCGGTTAAGTACTGGTTGTTCACCATACACATCCCAAATGCCATTGGCATACCGCAGCTCAAAACCACGTTCCATATATTCTTCCGCCAATACAAAGGCGGATCCATCCCCTCCTCTTTCAGCCGCATAAATATAAGGCTTTTTCAACAGGACTCCCGGAAACAGGCGGTGTCCGGTCTGAAATCGGGTAGTTCCGGTTATGGTTCCCCCAATTCTCAGCGAACCCTCCGGATTCAATACCAAAATGCCTCCGTCTCCGGCCGGATCATTTTCTCCGCCGAAATCCCCTGTGATCTCCGCATTTTTCACATTGCTTAAATCCAGACAGGCCCCTTCCTGCAATGTAACATTACGCATAGTGTCCGTTACAGGCGCCAGCCATGCTTTATTTTTCAGTACAACATTCCCGATATTTACTACTTCTACAGCATCTACCTCCGTACTTTCCATGAAAACACCGGCCAACGTCATGGCGGTATTTTCATTACCGTAAAATTTGGTTGCCTTTGCAGCGGAATCTCCCGTTCCGCTGATATAAATTTCCGCCTGACTGTTCTGGCTCGTATCCACTGCATCCCGGACGACGGCCTTTGCATCCAGCTTCACCAGGGCTGCTCCCTGATATAAAACTTTATTATCGCTTCCGCTGTCATGCCCCATATAAATCCCCTGAAACAAGGTCTTCTCATTGGAATTAACCACCGTCAGAGACGCATTCCCGCCAACCGCCGTGCCGGGATATCCCCCGCCATATACTGTGGGGAGCAGCTCTTTTTCAAATCCGCCAATCCCTCCCAGGCCGGTTCCTCCTCCCTCCACATAAGTATTCACGTTGTCCAGGGTAAGGCTGTGCCCTGCAAGAAATATTTCCCGGTGGGGCACACTCCACAGGGCATCTGTAGATACAAAATGCATACCGATATCCCGAAAAATAACACCGTCACCCTCCAACTGAAGAGGACAGCGAAAATCAATACATCCCTTTGAAGTCCCCCGGATCACCGTACCGGACGGAATCAGCACCGGACGCATCTGTCCACCTGTTTCCGCCTCGTCACCGACACTGATCACAGTCGCCACGGTAATAGGGCTTTTTTTCTGCCTCAGTGCATCCATAAACTCATCCCTGGTATAGACAGTAACCCCCGCCTCCTCTGCCAGTAGATTGGTTCCCTCCTGCACACTGTTTTCCTGTGCTTTTACCGGCACCTGTATTCCTCCCACCAGTAATACCGCGGCCAACATGTATATGCTGTTTTTAATTATTTTCTTCATACGCTTTCCCTTTCCAAATAATATATAAATGTCATGCTTAATCCGATTATATCTGATTTATCGGTGAACGTGCATGTAATTTTCTATATTTTGTAAGATTTTTTCACTGTTCAGCATAGAACTTTGCATTTGTAATATATTTATAAGAATATTGAAAACATACAGGCTTATCGCGCCCAAAACACAACTGACTTTGTCTCTGTCAATGTCAGAGACAATCCGCCGACGGCTTTTGAGCATACCGGCCCATTAAAAAACGGCCCTTCCTGAAATACTTAAAAAGTATTCCAGGAAGGACCCCACCTGTTTTCTATTCTGCTGTATTCATTTTATCCCAGTACCCGTCCCAGCACGTCTGTGACCTTCCCCACCGGCACGATCTCCAGAGCTTTTTTCACTTCTGCTGCCACCTCGTCCAGGTCCTCTTTATTCTCCTCGGGAATGAAGACCGTCTTCACCCCCGCCCGCTGGGCGGCCATCAGTTTTTCCGGCAGCCCGCCGATGGGCATGACCCGGCCGGTCAGAGAGATCTCACCGGTCATGGCATAGGAGGGACTCACTGCCTGATCCTTTAACAGGGATGTCAGGGCTGTCACCAGCGTGATCCCCGCCGACGGGCCGTCCTTGGGGACGGCACCCGCCGGAACATGGATGTGCAGATCGTTCTCCTCCAGCTTTTTCGCCTCCTTCGGGAACATGCTCTTTACAAGGCTTACGGCCAGCTGGGCCGATTCCTTCATTACATCGCCGAGCTGTCCGGTGATGCGCAGTTTGCCGTCGCCCCTGGCAAGGGATGTCTCGATAAACAGGATCTCGCCCCCCGCCGCCGTCCAGGCCAGGCCCGTCACTACGCCGGGCTGCTTTTCCTCCAGGATATGCTCATGGCGAATCTCATGGCCGTCAAGGAATTTCGACAACCGTTTCTCGCTGACCGTGACACTCTTTTGCTCTCCCCGCACCAGCTTGACCGCCACACCTCGGCACAGGGTATCCAGCTGCTTTTTCAGCCCCCGCACGCCGGACTCTGCCGTATATCCGTCGATGATTTTTCTCATGGCCGAATCTGTGACCTTGAGATTCTGCGCCCGGATGCCCATCTGTTTCATGGCTCTGGGCAGCAAATGTTTCCGGGCGATCTGGAATTTTTCCACCGCCGTGTAGCCGGGGAAGCGGATTACCTCCATACGGTTCAGGAGAGGCTCCGGTATGGTGTCCGCAGTGTTGGCCGTACAGACGAACAGCACATTGGACAGATCATAGGGCACATTCATGTAGTGGTCGGTAAAATTGTTGTTCTGCTCCGGATCCAACACTTCCAGAAGGGCGCTGGCCGGATCACCCGCATAATCTTTGGACAGTTTATCCACCTCGTCCAGCACCATTACCGGGTTCATGACGCCGCTGCGTTTGACGCCCTCCATAATCCGTCCGGCCATGGCCCCTATGTAGGTCCTCCTGTGGCCGCGGATCTCCGCTTCGTCCCGGATCCCTCCCAGGCTGATACGGACATACTCCCGGTGCAGCGCTTTGGCGATACTCTGCCCGATACTGGTCTTTCCTGTACCCGGCGCCCCCACAAACAGCAGCACGGAGCCGGACTGTTTCCTGTTCAGCGCCATGACCGCCAACTGCTCGATAATGCGTTTTTTTACTTTTTTCAGGCCATAGTGTTCCTCATCCAGGATCTTTTCCGCCTCGTCAAGATCGATAGGTGCAGGTTCCTCCGGCTTCCAGGACAGACTGGTGACAAAATCCAGGTAGTCATAGAGCATACCGTACTCGTGGCTGTTTTTTCCCTCCTGGCGCATCCGGTTCAGCACCTTTTCCGCCTCTTTTTTTGCCTCCTCACCCATACCGGATTCTTCGATTTTCAGCTCAAAGCGGCGCACATCGGATACATCCCCGGGATGCATGGCGTCCAGCTGTTTCTGCAGGATCTCGATCTGCTTTTTGATGGCGGATTCCCTGTAAAGCTGCTCGTTACTCTGCTTCTGAGCGTTCTCCGCCTCCTCGCTGACCCGGTTGATTTCGATACACTCAAGGATCGTCTTCTCAATCAGAGCATTGCGCTCCCGGCGGGAATCTGTCTGTATGATACTGTATTTATCCGTCCAGTCAATAGGCAGATAACCGGCCACCGCACAGAGAAGCTCGTTAATATTTTTCCAATGCAGGAAATATCCCCTGGCCCACGCCCCCCACTGGAAAGGCCGCACATAACTGATCAGAGCCTGACGGATCCGTTTGAGGGCCTCTTCCTCCTGGTCCGCATCGGCATCCGGGATCTCCGGACGGCGGACAGCCGTCACCTGGATGGTCTGCTCATCCACATCCACATCACTGTAAGTTACCCGCTCACCGGTGCGGATACGGATACTATTCTCCTCATCCACAGACTCTACCTGGCCGGACAGGCCCACCGGATAAAAATCTTCGGCAAACATCTGAATTCTCTGTTTATCTTCCCGCAGCATCAGAAAGAGGACTTCGTCGCCCGCTTTCACATCCGCATATCCCAGTTTTTCAAATATCTCACTCTTGAAGTGAAAAGTCACGCCCGGCAGCATCATCATATCATAAATTGGTATCGTCAACATCTGGCTTCCTCCTCTCGGGCTGTTAGCACTCATTTGATTCGAGTGCTAGTATATGGTCTTTTGTATTCTATACCATTTATGCCGAAAATGCAACAGAAAATACGTGGGAAATTATTTTATCCGATACCCTTTTTTCCATGTACCTTTGACATAGCGTCCTACAAATAAGCTCGAACGGAAAGCCCAGTCTAAAAGCATGGCCAGCCATACGCCTATGGCCCCCATCTGCATGTGGATACCGAAAACCACACTGAAGCCGATTCGGAATACGATCATGGAGAAGATGGAAACCACCATGGTGTAGCGCACGTCGTTGCAGGCCCGCAGCATGTTAGGAAGCACGAAGGACAGAGGCCACAGGAAAATGGCCGAACCGTTGTGGATCATAACGAGCTGCCAGGCCAGATGGGTCGCCTCCTCACCGAGATTGTAGATCTTCAGAATCCAGGGCAATGTGGTAAGGATCACCACAATGACCGCCGTGGCATACAGGTAAGTCATGCCCAACAGTTTTTTGGTATAATAACGGATCTGATTTTCGTCTCCTGCCCCCACGCAGCGGCCGATCACGGATATCATGGCCAGGCTGATGGCCTGCCCCACGATACAGCCCACGGAATCCAGATTGTTAGCCACGCCGTTGGCCGCGATCTGCACGGTGCCAAAGCCGGAGATGATGCTGACCACCAGCACACGGCCCAGCTGGAAGATACCGTTCTCGATGCCGCTGGGGATACCGATATACAGGATCCTCTTCACCACCGCCGGTTCAAAATGGAATTTCTCCCGGTTCAGATAAATGGCATTATTCGGATTTTTCAGCAAAATATACAGAACTACGGCCGCCACGGCCCGGGAAATCAGGGATGGCACAGCCACGCCCGCCACACCCATGTGCAGGACGAAAATGCAGAGCGCGTTTCCCGCAATGTTGATTCCGTTCATGAGCAAAGATACCTGGAATGTGATTTTGGAATTGCCCATGGCACGGAACAGGGCCGCGCAGCACTGGTATACGGCCAGGAAGGGGAAAGACAGAGCGGAGATCACCAGATAGGTGATGGCGCTGTCCATGACATCCTGCTCAATGCTGCCGAAAAATAATCGCAGCAGAGGAGTCTTCAGCAGAATGAATACTGCGGTGACAACGACCGAGATCACTCCCGCCGAAACGATGAGCTGGCGGGCCGACGCACAGGCTTTATCCCGCCTGTCCGCACCCAGGTACTGGGACGTCACCACGCTGCCACCGGTAGCCAGAGCTGCCAAAACGCTGATGATCAGGTTGTTGACCATATCCACCAGGGATACTCCCGATATGGCCGCCTCCCCCACCGAGGAGACCATCATCGTATCGGCCATACCCACACAGATGACAAGAGCCTGCTCGAATAAAAGCGGTATGATCAGTTTTCTTAAATCTTCTTTAGAAAAAAGCATTGCTATCTTCCTTCTTTCTTTTTGGTTTTTTAAAAAGTCCATAAAACAGCAGCCCTGATCGCTCAGAGCCGCCACAGATTCTTCCCTATAAATTATACGTTGATGCTGGCCCTCATGCCCAGCCATTCTTTATTTTCCTCCAGCACCGGTCTCACCACCTGAGCGAGAAATGCCTCTGTCTGCTCCTTCGCCCGGCCCGTATATTTCGCCGGATCCATAGTTTTCTGCAGATCTTCAAGGGACAGGTTGAAGGACGGATCTGCCGCAATCAATTCCAGCAGATTGTTTTCCTTGCCCTCCACCTTTACATGCTTTCCGGCTTCCATGGACAGGACGCGGATCTTTTCGTGGAGCTCCTGGCGGTCGCCGCCGGCTTTTACCGCATCCATCATGATATTCTCCGTAGCCATAAAGGGCAGCTCGCTCATAAGCCGTTTCTCGATGACTTTAGGATAAACCACCAGACCGTCCACTACGTTCATGTACAGATCCAGGATGCCGTCTACAGCCAGGAATGCCTCGGGAACACTGAGACGTTTATTGGCCGAATCGTCCAATGTGCGCTCAAACCACTGGGTAGCGGAAGTGACCATCGGATTTAACACATCCACCATCACATAGCGGGACAGGGAGGCGATACGCTCGCTGCGCATGGGATTCCTCTTATAAGCCATGGCAGAGGAACCGATCTGGGATTTCTCAAAGGGCTCCTCGATCTCTTTCAGATGCTGCAGCAGACGGATATCGTTAGAAAACTTGTGAGCGCTGGCGGCGATACCGGCCAGCACATTCACCACGCGGGTATCCACTTTGCGGGAATAGGTCTGCCCCGAGACGGGATAGCACGAGGCAAAACCCATCTTCTCCGCAATCATCGGGTCGATCTTATCGATGGTCTCCTGGTCGCCGCCGAACAACTCCAGGAAACTGGCCTGGGTGCCTGTGGTTCCCTTGCTGCCCAGAAGCTTCATACTGTCGATCACATGGCACAGATCTTCATAATCCAACATCAGCTCCTGCATCCACAGCGTAGCACGTTTGCCCACCGTGGTGGGCTGGGCCGGCTGAAAATGGGTAAAAGCCAGGGTGGGAAGGGCTTTGTACTCCTCCGCGAATTTTGCCAGTTCTGCCAGGACATTTACCAGCTTTTTCTTCACCAGTTTTAAAGCCTCTGTCATCACGATGATATCCGTGTTGTCCCCCACATAACAGGAGGTGGCTCCCAGATGTATGATGGGTTTGGCCTTCGGGCACTGTACGCCGAAAGCGTACACATGAGACATCACATCATGGCGCACCTCCTTTTCCCGGGCCTTCGCCACGTCATAATTGATATCATCCACATGGGCCTTCATCTCGTCGATCTGCTCCTGGGTAATATCAAGCCCCAATTCTTTCTCCGTCTCTGCCAGGGCGACCCACAGACGCCTCCACGTGCGGAACTTCATATCCGGGGAAAAAATGTACTGCATCTCCCTGCTGGCATATCGCTCGGACAGCGGACTTACATATTTATCACTCATAAAAACCTCCCAACATGAATCAGTATTTTTTGACGGAATCTTTTTTGTCATATTCTCCCCGTATATCTTCTTCCGGCGGGTCGATGGGGTATCTGCCGGTGAAACAGCCCGTGCAGATGCTCTTTCCCCCGGCCAGTTCCGGAAGCCGCGACAGCTCCAGATAGTGCAGGGAATCCGCGCCGATGATCCGGCAGATCTCGTCCACGGAATGATTGTAAGCGATCAGCTGCTCCCGCACAGGTACATCCGTGCCGAAATAGCAGGGCCACAAGAAGGGCGGAGAACTGACCATCATGTGCACTTCCCTTGCCCCGGCCTCCCGCAGCATGGTCACAATGCGGTCACTGGTGGTTCCCCGAACGATGGAATCGTCAATCAACACGATCCTTTTCCCCCGAACCGCCTCGCACAGCACATTCAGCTTCACCTGTACGCTGGACTCCCGGCTGCTCTGCCTGGGTTTGATAAAAGTACGCCCCACATAGCTGTTCTTCACGAATGCCACACCGTAGGGAATGCCGGACTGCAGTGCATAGCCCATGGCAGCGGCATTGCCGGACTCGGGTACACCCACCACCAGATCCGCCTCCACCGGCGCATCCATGGCGAGAAACTTACCTGCCAGCAGACGGGAATCGTATACACTTCTGCCCTCCAGGTTGCTGTCCAGACGGGCAAAATAGATATATTCAAAAATACAGCGGGCCCTGTCCTTCTCATCCAGGCACATACTCCTGTCCGAAAGAAGCTGCCCGTTCTTATCAATTGTAACCACTTCGCCCGGCTCCACATCCCGGACAAACTCGGCGCCCACCGTGTCCAGGGCGCAGCTCTCGGAGCAGAGGATATAGGCATTGTCCCTCTTGCCGATGCACAGGGGCCGGAATCCCTGGGGATCCCGCACACCCATCAGCTTCCTCGGCGAAGCCACCACCAGAGAGTACGCCCCTTTCAGTTTTCTGGCTGCCCGAATCACGGCCTCCTCGGCAGTCTTAGCCTTCACCCGCTCCCGGGCAATATGGTAGGCAATGATCTCCGTGTCGATAGTAGTCTGAAAAATGGCCCCGCCGTACTCCAGCTCCCGCCTAAGCGCCGGAGTATTAACCAGGTTGCCGTTGTGGGCCAGGGCCAGGGTACCTTTGACATAATTTAATACCAATGGCTGGGCGTTTTCCCTGGTGGAAGCCCCCGCCGTGGAATAACGCACATGTCCCACACCGATATTTCCTTCCAGGCTCTCCAGATGTTCCGGAGTAAACACTTCATTCACCAGGCCCATACCCTTGTGGACTTTGACCACATTGGGCCCCTCCGTGTCGCTGACCGCGATCCCGCAGCTCTCCTGCCCCCGGTGTTGCAGGGCCATCAGCCCATAGTAGATCGTGGAAGCCACATGCCCGCCGTCCAGGTCATAAATTCCAAACACCCCGCACTCTTCGCCGAGCTTATCCGTATCCATCCAAGTCTCATATTCTGTCTGCATCGTCTACCGGACCTCTCTATCACAAAACAAATTTACCGCAGCGCTTTTACGCACTCTGCGGTAAATCCCCAAACACATCCGCTTAAGCCAGCCCCAGCCGCTTAAATACCTCGTTGTATGCCTCTTCCACATTTCCGAGATCCCTGCGGAAACGGTCTTTATCCAGTTTTTCGTTGGTATTCACATCCCAGAGCCTGCAGGTGTCCGGAGAAACCTCGTCGGCCAAGATGATCGTGCCGTCGGGCAGACGTCCGAACTCGATCTTGAAATCGATCAGCTTCATGCCCGCGTTCAGAAAATAAGCTTTCATGATCTCATTGATCTTCAAGGTATAGGAACGGATCGTCTCGATCTCTTCTTTCTTCGCCAGCCCCAGGGCCAGAGCATAATCGTCATTGATAAAGGGATCGCCCAGATCGTCGTCCTTGTAGCTGAATTCCACGATGGGGCACAGAAGCTGACGTCCTTCCTCCACGCCCATCCTCTTGGAAAAACTTCCGGCGGCCACATTCCTTACGATCACCTCCAGCGGAACGATCTCCACTTTCTTGACCGCTGTCTCTCTGTCGCTCAGCTCTTCCACCAAATGGGTCGGAATCCCTTCCTTCTCGATCAGTTTGAACACATGATTGGTCATACGGTTGTTGACAACGCCCTTGCCCACGATCGTACCCTTCTTCTCGCCGTTAAATGCAGTGGCATCATCTTTGTAATCCACGATCACAATGCCCTCCACATCCGTGGCAAATACTTTTTTGGCCTTTCCCTCGTAAAGCTGCTCCAGTTTTTTCATGATAACCGCCTTTCCTCCTGATTACTTTGTTTGTAACTGTTCAGTACCTTCACAGTTACGATGCAAAATCCATTTAAAAGGTCTCCGGCGACGGGATTTTGCACTCCTGAGTCATGCTTTTACGGTCTCAGCAGTAAATGCTTCGACCTGTGCTGAACAGTTACCTTTGTTTCATATATCCTGTTCAACAGATACCGGTTCTGAAATTCGCAGATATTATAGCCCAGGCTCATCGCGAAATGCAAGATGACAATAGCCGAATTTTCGCCAATTTTTTCCGCTTTCCTCGTGAAGTCTGCATCAAAAACCGGTGTTCCTGTGATACCCGTCAGTGAGTTCCGCCAGGAAACGATCCATCTCCTCCTCGTATTCTTTCTTCTTTCCCTGCTTTTTATATTCCAGGATCCCCGCGTAACGCTCCCCGGAATGAGTCTGCCACAGAGAATCCCTCGTTTCCTCGATCTTCTGCTTCAACTCCGCCAGGGTTTTATCTTCCACACCTACTTTTGCAGCTTCCTCGTCCATCTCCTTCTCATCCCCGGCCATGTACACGGCCGTCAGATAACTTCGCAGAACCGAATGGGTGGACAGATATTCCCAGGCTTTGCGAAAACATTCCTTCGCCTCGTCCATCTGCAGAAGTCGGGCGTAGGCACAGCCCATATTGTGGTACACGCTGCCGGTGAACTGGCTGCCGGTGATATCCTTCCCCTGCATGGACAGACAAGTGCGGTAAACCTTGACCGCGTTCATGTATTTTTCATGTCCGAACAGATAGTCACCCTTGATTTTCTGTTTCGTCACCCGGGGCTGGGATTCAAACTGGTTCAGCCGGACGCTGAACATGCGGAACTCCTCGTGAGACAGATAATGGATCTCCTTGAAAGCCGGAAGGATCACGGCGCTGACCGATGCCTCCTGATCCAGAAGCTGCATCATGCGTCGGGCCAGCACATCCATACCCAGTTCATCCCGCAGCCAGTAGCACAACCGCTCATTCAGTATAGTTTCGTCCAGCAGGTAGATATTATGGTACAGATAGAAACACAGCTCCTCTATGGAATAGATATTCACACTGATATTCTCTATATAAAAAGGAATCTCGCTCCTTTTTGTCTTGCACAGAATATAACTCATGCCGCCTCTCTCCCTATCATCAATTAATCATGGTCTCCTGCCAGACCTTTCCGCTGGACGGGTACAGATCCCCAAACCCCAGATCCGTCACCCGTATCTGCATTTGCCGGGCCGATGTAAACTCCAGGTGCACCGCCAACCGGGTGGCCTTGGGGGGCCTCTCCGGCAGACCCGGCAGTTTCATACCGATCACCCGCCGATCCCTGGCGCTCATCTCTCCCACCACCAGCTTCAGGCTGTCCTCACCGTCCAGCAGCAGCTCACACTCCGCCACCGCGTCGTACCAGTTGATGCCGCCAAACACTAAGGGATAGTAACCTTTCACACCGTTGATCAGCATATCCATACCCACATTGTGGCGCACCATATCCTTGCCCATATACAGGAAAGATTTCAGCCGTCTTTCCTCCACCCTCTCCCGGGCCGCCTGACAGGCACCCCGGGCGTAGAGATCGTCGCCGGAAAAAACTTTGCGCTGTGACTTGCCCAAAAGTGTTACCGACTGCTTCGCCCAGTCCCGGGAAAATCCCTCGCCCACCAGGTACACGGAGGCATAGACGCCATTGTCCAGCGACTGGTTGATTAAGTCGCAGAATTCCTGGTCACGTTTCATGGGATCATCGCTGAGCACCGTTCTCTGGCCCGACACATAGGATACCATAGCCGGACGAGTCTTCTGATCCACATCCAACCGGGCAAAAGATACTTCCTGATTTTCAAAAACAAACAATCCCACCTTCCGTCCTCTATTTTCCACGCGGTTGGAAAAGGTTTCGTAGAAAAAGCTCTCCTCATAAGCCTGTACCGAACAGCGTTCCGGTCTGAAACCCAGACACCGGTATGCCACTCTGACATTATCTACCAGGGTCTTGGAAATCCGGGGGGCCGTCAGCATGAAAGATGTGATCCGCCCCAGGGGATTACTCAAACCTAAAAGACGCAGGGATTCCCGGATGAAGACGGACAACAGCTCGCCGGGTTCGTATTCCTTTCCCGCCACGGGTATAGCCTCCCTGCCCTGGCACAGTTCATACAGATTCCCCACAAAGGTCTCCCCTCTCTGGGAAGAAAAATACTCGGCTTCCGGTCCGAAATGCCAGTTTTGCCCGTCCGATGTGCTGATGCAGTTCGGGAAAGAGGCGTCGGGATTCCCCACCTTCACGGGCAGAGATACTGCTTCATCACTCTGGCGGTTGTAATAACAGATCTGGGAAGACGTCCTGCCAAATTCAAAGCCCAGAAGTATATTTCTTGTCTCGTTCATCCCTCCGCCTCCTACAGAATCGTAAATATCTGCTCACTCAAGGTATCCTGTTTCAGATAATCCAGCATCAGCTTATCTGTCTCTTCCTGTTTTTTCAACTGACGGGATGCCAGGATCCGGTTCAGCATCTGATATTTGGTACGCCCATCCACCTCCGCCTGCTCACGGACGGCCTGGCGCATCTCCGTACGGCTGCGCTCTTTCCCGTGTTCCCTGACCAGATAATACTCCACGGTTTCCCCATAAAACAGCAGGAATTCTTTTACAAATATCCCCTGGAACATATCTTTCATAGGCTCACAGCGGAATTCCTCGCTGCCCGCTCCGCCCCGTATCAGACGGTAATAGATCGTAATCTTATCTCCGT
>DPJQ01000141.1:23528-26946 GCA_003542935.1 Lachnospiraceae bacterium
AGATCGTAATCTTATCTCCGGGGCTGGCCTTCTCTTCAATGAACAACCGGTCCTCCAGCTGATAAGCCTGGATCAGCTCCGGCGGCAGCTCCTGATAGAAAGAAAAACGGATGCCGTGCCTGTGCAGCCAGTCGAGCTGGACGCGCACCATCTCCCTCTGCCGTTCATCCAATCGGGGACTATATGTATAATCTTTCAAAACGGCCAGACGGCAGATCGGATTACAGTCTTCTTTTTCCTCCACCAGACGTTCCAGCTGGCTGCTGATACGTTTCGGCATAGAATCGTCAGCCATAAACCAGTTGAACGCACAGTAAACCAGAAAAGATTCCACCACCATCCGGCTGGTCTCACCCCTCTGATAACTCGCAAGGATCTTTCCCGGATCCCGCAGAGGGCGGCGCACATACATAGATAAAATCAGCAGTTCCTCATCCATGGGTTTAGAATCCACATTCTTATCCGACAGCCTGTCCCGGATATCATTCATCACTGACAGCGGACCTACATAGTTATCCCGCAAATACGTCAGAATGGCTGTATTAACCTTATTTTTCCCAAACAACTCAAAAGCCAGACAGATTAACTCATCATTCTCCGCGTAATGGGTCTCTTCTATGATCCGGGTACACAACGTGTACAAATGCCGGATATCAATATGCTCATAGCCGTATTTAGTGACGGTACCAAAGGCATCCGCATACATCCGCCTCTGCATCAGTGCCCGTATCACGAGAGGCTTATTCCTTTTGGCAAACTCATCTTCCAGAATCAGCTGCAGCACCTTCTCCGGCATCTCTTCCTTGTCATGCTTGGTATAGTATTCCAACACTCTGGTTCTGGCCGTAAACCGGCTGTCCTCGGTGAACCGGTCATCCTCCGCAATACGCAGCAAACTGGCCAGATTATCCTCCGACACCGGCATTTTCTCCAGCCGCGGAGCCATGCTGTGTACCAACAGGCCAAAGGAGCGGGCATCCTCCGCCTGACAGGCAGCCACATAATGATCACATTCCATCAGCCGCTGCCTCTCGCACACCACCGTAATACCATAGCGGCGCTTCATCCCGTCCTCGAACAGGATTTCCTCATCTTCAGTATAGAGCTGCACAAAAGCCTGTCCGTCCCGCATCGGATAGACCGCTTCCCGGCACAGATAAGGGCTCACCACCACCACCTGACGGATCTTTTTATCCGCACAAATGATCTTCTGGGTGAACATTACATCGGACATGGCCTCCGCCATCCTCTGGCCCGAGATCCTCCGAATAAACTCCTGGTAAATCAGCGCATAGTCCTCATTTATCCTTCCCCGCTCCAACTGTTCCAGCGCAAACCGTCCCATGGCCTCCCGGTAACTCATATACGTCACCTTATCCGTCTCCTTGTTTCGAATCACATTGGCATAGACAAAAGCCTTCTGGCTGTCGGAAAGCCTGTTATTGTACACAAAATACAGGCGGATCACCTGGGGAAACACCTCGGTAAAAGGCATCTGCATGGTCTCGATATAGTATTCATACAGCCCGGTCATGCGGATCTGCTCCTCCACGGCCAGGGCGTACCAACGGAAATATTCTTTTCTTTCCGGACGCTCCATCATCACCAGCCGGACAATGGCCGTCAGTACTTCCCTGTCCGGCTTCACATCATAACAGGCACATAAGACCCTGTAGACAATGGGCTGAAAACGTTTCTCATGCTGGGCCAGACAGGCTGTCTTGACCGCCATCTCCTCCGTCAACCGCCCCGCATGAGCCGCAAAGAGAAGAGTGTGCAGAATCATCGGGGAGAGTTTTTTCAATTGGTTAATATCGCGATGTATGATTTTCCACACCGCCATGTAGAAAAACGGGCTGATGCAGTCCATCTGTTCCATCTTCTCCAGTTCCAGCATCCGGCGGGTATCGGTAAACTCCGGATTCTCTTCCAGCCATACCCAGAGCAGGGGAAAGCTGTCCAGATTTCTCTCATGAAGGCCGTAAAGACGTTCCCGGATGTCTTCCTGAACACCCAGGAGCCCTACTTTTTTCTTCATATAAAGAGCCAGCCCCTCCAGCTCCCCTTCATCGTCGCCGAACACGGTCTCTTTCAGGGGCCAACAGGCAGCTACCGCCTCCGCCATCTCCTGATTTTCGTGGTGCAGCATGGTCAGGTAGAGATACTGGGCCGGCTGCATACGCCCCTGGTTCTCAATCTCCCGCAGACAGCCCATAGTATTCTCTTTCCACTGGGCCGCATCGATGCTTTCCATTCCGTAGGCAAGGAGCTGACGGCTTAAAAGAACCTCCTCGCTTTTTCTCCTGGCCGCCTCCGCATCCCGTGTACCCTGAGCTGTAACTGTCAATGTATAAGTCAGCGTGCCGTAGACTGTATGAATAAAAATACGCCCGTAGTTCCTGCCTTTCCGCAGACGTTCCCTGCGTACCACATACTCCAGACCGTAAGCACTGCCGATAAAATCCTCCGAGGTGATTACCTTTTTCTCCACCTGAAGAAAATCTCCCTCAATCTCGATTTCCATACGGACATAGCCCCAGGTGTTTTTATAAATATAGAGTGTATCCTTCTGGGAACGCTTTACATCATCAAATATTTTCTCTTCCCGGTCGATGCGCAGGCTTACTGCCTCTTTCTTGCCCGACGCCACCAGAAATTCCTCCAGATGCTGGTAGGTGGTTGGTTTGCCGGACAGTCCAAGATACAGGGGCAGATACTGCCTGTCTTTCCCCCGCAGCAGCCTCTCAAAAGACAAGCTGGTATACAGGCGAAAAGCCTCCCGCATATCCACATGGGCCAGGCGGACAAAACCGTCCAGACTGCGGATCTCATTGCCGCCCGCCTGCACTTTTTCCTCACCCACGCATACCGATACCGGGATACTGATCTCCTCCAGAGAGCTGCTGATGGTAATGATCCCCTCAAAGTCCTCACCGTTTTTCAATCCACGGGCATCGATCACATAGCGGATATGAATGGCATTTCCCGAAAACTTGTCTTTCTCCAGGACAATTCTCCTGTGGGAGCTGGACATCATGCCTTTGATCCGGCTGTTATCACTGGCGGCGAAAAAAAATTCGCCCTGCTCGCTGCCGTCTGCGTTTACGGTCAGTTCGAGGCTGGTATCGGACAGGATCAGCCGGGGGGCCTGATAGATGAACCTGCCGTTTAAGAGCTGTTCCATTCTTCTCTTCAATATCGTTCACCTGCGCTTTATCTCTTGACTGGTAGATTATATTGGCTATAATCTCTATATGTAGACACGCAACTGTTCAGTATCTTCACAGTTACGTTGCAAAATCCATTTAAAATCGCCTTACGGCGATGGGGTTTTGCACTCCTGAATCATGCTTTTACGGTCTCAGCAGTACACCGAAGGCGTCCCGTGGGAAATGCTTCGACCTGTGCTGAACAGTTA
>DPJQ01000240.1:0-7341 GCA_003542935.1 Lachnospiraceae bacterium
CTTTACTTCTTCAAGAGAAAGTCCTGAAATATTAACGATTTCTTCTAAAGCATATTTGCCAGCTGCCAGCATAGCAAACCTCTGTATCTTCTCCTTATCATTTTCCACTTTCCAAAACAGGCAATATGGCTTTGTCATCTGTGTTCCATATCTCATCAAGGGAACTTTTTTTGCAAAGTCCATGTTATGATGATTCCTCTGCTGCGCCTGTAAAACTCCCTGTCCTCACAACGGCGTGAAAGTATTGCAACTGCCTGAGCATCATATCAAATCATTTCCTTATTCATAAGATATACTTATTTTATCATGAAACCTTCATTAAAAGAAGAATAAAATTGCAACTTGGACTAGCCACCATACCGGCCGCCTGCTACAATGAAAGAATGGAAAATTCCGGCAGTAATATTTCTATTTCTGCCGAAAAGGAGACGACAAATCTATGAAACCGAGAAAAAAGATCTATCTTTGTTCCGTTTTGATCATAGCCCTCATCTATCTTGTCCTGCTGGTCATTCTCTACTGCTCGGAATCTGCCAGCAGCGATTCCATGATCCGGACATTCGGGGATGCCTTCTGGTATTCTCTGGTGACTCTGACGACAGTGGGATATGGCGATCTGATACCGGTGACGCCTCTGGGACACGTGGTGGGAATGATCTTTTTACTTTTGTCTGCCGGGATCATGGTGACTTTGCTGGGGGCCGTGCTGTCTTTTATAGCCAGCGAAGGAATGCCGTTTCTCATGCTTGGCCTGCAGCGGCATAAAAACTGGTACTATTTTGCGGATTGCGGGGTGGAATCCGACGCGCTTGCCGCCAACATCTACAGGGAAGATCCCCAGGCACTGATCATCTACGGAGAAAAGCGGAGCAGCCAGAGTGAAGCTCCCCATTACCCCTGTATGTATTTGACCGCCTCACCGGATAAGATCGTAGCCAAAAAGAAGAATGTGGGCACGAAATGTAAGATTTTTCTGATGAAAGAAAACGACATCGGCGTAAACAGAAGGGCTGTCAATCTGCATGAATTACCGGTGGAAGTCTATGCCAGAACCACCAACGGCCAGGATAAACTCTCCGATAACATCACCTTTTTCCACAGCTACGAATGCTGTGCGAGACAATACTGGCGTTCCAAACCACTGTGTAAACACGAACATTCCATCGTGCTCATTGGTTTCGGAAATTACGGGCGCAGCATCCTGGAACGGGCCATACTGACCAATATCATTTCCATAGAGCAGCATGTAACCTACCATATCTTTGGCGGTGCCGGGGATTTCCTCGCGGTACATTACCGCCTGGATGAATTGTTTTCTCTGAACAAAAAATCCGAGACAAAAGATTCCCTGATCTTTCATGAAGATGCCTGGGCCGAAGACCGTTCCGTCCTGGAGCACGCCGACCGCATCATCATCTGCGAGGATGACGAACAGAACGGCTGGCGCATTTTCTGGACATTGAATAAATATTACCACGTCCGCGGCCGTATTGACCTGCGCAGCAGCTGGAAAGTGCCGGGCATCTCTTATTTCGGGGCCAACGAGGATATCTATACCACACAGCAGATCATCCGTACCGTTCTGAACAAAGCGGCCGTCATGATGAATGACATTTTCCGCCGGTCCGTTTCCTACCCCACCCTTGACTGGAACGAACTGGATGACTTTCACCGGCAGTCCAAAATCGTGGCCGCCGATCATCTTCTGATGAAAACCAGGATTCTGCTGAGGGATGAGACGATCACAGAACTCAGCGCGTACCTGGTAAAAAAAGCCTACGACAGATATTGCCACGATACTTCCGCAAAACCAATCAAAGAAATGTACCGCAAGCTGGATCATATGCGGTGGCTACGGTTCTATATATTTTATAATTGGAGCTACGGACCGTTCCGCGACGATGCGGCCAGACAGCATCCGATGCTCTGCCCCTATGAGGAGCTGACTGCGGAACAGAAACAGGAAAGAGATGCCGCCTGGGAACTGATGGGGATCATTTCTACAGAACTTGACTAAACCAGGATCCCCCGGCTTCTCCTCTTGATCCACCGCACCGCCAGCTCCAACCACCCGGCCACATCGGGCTGGATCCGGGTGGGCGTATTTCCCGTCACCTCATCGCAGAGGGTCAGGCCGTGCTCGCCTTTCTCATAAATATGCAGCTCCAGAGGGATGCACGCCCGACGCAGGGCCATGGCGAAAAGCATGGAATTTTCCACCGGCACCGTCTCATCCTCTCCCGTATGCCACACAAACGCCGGCACCGTCTTTTCCGTCACCTGTTTTTCCAGAGAAACCAGTTCCAGAAGCTCCTCCTCCGGATCCTGTCCCAGCAGCATCTCAAAAGATTCCCTGTGACCGTATGTACCGGAAGAAATCACCGGATAGGCCAGGATCATACCGTCCGGACGCCAGGCCCCTTCGGGAAAACCCATCTTTTCACCCAAAAGCCCTCGCAGAAAATCCCGGTCATGCAGCGTCCCCAGGCTGGCGCACAGATGCCCTCCGGCGGAAAAACCGCAGAGATAGATTTTCCCCGGATCGATATGCCATTCTGCAGCCTGCTCCCGGATCAGAGCCACCGCCGCCCCCAGCTCCGCCAGGGCACAGGGGAAACGGGCCGGGGTGCTGTACTGCAGCATAAAAGCCTGCATCCCCTGGGCCAGAAACCGCAGTGCCACCGGCTCCCCCTCCCGAACGGATTTGCGGGCATAACACCCGCCGGGACAGACGATAACCGCCGGCCGGTGTTCGCTGCCCTTCAGACTCTCATTGGCCTCCAGCAGATACGACTGAAGCACGGCATTTTCAACTAAATCATCCGCACATCCTGTTTTTTTAATGTCAATAGGTATTTCTGTGTATTGCATGATCTCCTCCTTGGTAACCGTTCGGCACAGGTCGAAGCACTTCCCACGGGACGCCTTCGGTGTGCTGCCAAAACCGTAAGAACATAATAGTCCGCATTTCTGTCACACAAACGTCATCGAGACATCCCTGGGCAGAGCCAGATTACACTCTGCCTCAATACATTTCAATACCGCGGACGGCACAGGACAGGCGCCATGCTGTAGATTTTCGGCAGCTTCATAGACCGGGCCCTCTCCCGGTTTGACAAAACAGGCTTCATAGGCATCCACCGGCTGCTCCAAAGCAGCTATCATTTTCTGCACGGCCGGACATTGGGACTCCACCTGGACCGTCGCTTCCATGCCGTCTTCTGATTCCACCGTGACCAGAGCCTCCAGTCCGCATACGCCGGGACAGACTTTTAGTTTCTTCATCTCTATACTTCCTCCTCTGTCATGATCTGATAGTCGTATTTTATCCTATCCGGGGGGAGTTGTGAAGAGTATATTACCCGCCGCCCGCCAAAATCATATCATCAAGGGGATTTCCCGGTAAACATTTTCCCCGTTTTACATACTGTAGTAATAAAAAGAGAATCTTTACATCTATGGCTATCGGTTATCTTTCCATACAGGCGAGGACTGCCCACGACGCGGTCCCCCTTGAAGGCGTGCAGATCACTGTCCTGGACGGCCAGGGAAATGCGGTCTATGATCTCACCACAGACGAAAGCGGGCAGACACAGCCCGTTCCCCTTGAAACCCTCGATAAAGATTTTTCGCAGAATCCCTGGTTTTCCGAAGTTCCTTTCACCAGCTACAGTGTGCTGGCCCAGGCGCCCGGCTTTAACACACTGTATATCTCGGATATTCCCATTTTCGACGGGGAAACGGCCAGACTGCCGGTCTCTCTGGAACCTATGCCGGAGCGGCAGCAGGCACCCACCCAGGAGGCAATCTCCATCGGCCCGCCTGCCATTGCCTTTCCGGAGACCCGCCGACAGGAGGGCCTTCTGGATCAGTCCCGCGTACTCCGCCAGGTGGTCATTCCCAATCCCATCACCGTACATCTCGGCGCGCCCTCCTCTTCCGCTGCCAACGTACAGGTGCCTTTTGTGGATTACATCAAAAATGTGGCCAGCAGCGAGATCTATCCCACCTGGCCCGACGCTGCGTTGCGGGCAAATATCTATGCAATCATTACTTTCGCGCTGAATCGGGTGTATACGGAGTGGTACCGAAGCCGCGGCTACAGCTTTGACATCACAAACAACACGGCCTACGACCAGTACTATGTCAAGGGACGTCCCATCTACGATTCCATCAGCAGGATCGTGGATGAGATCTTCAACGAATACGTCCGCAGGCAGGGTCAGAACGCTCCCTATTTTACCTCTTTCTGCAACGGCACCACGGCCACCTGTCCCGGAATGTCCCAGTGGGGCACTGTGGACCTGGCCAACCAGGGACGTTCCGCCCTCCAGATCCTGCGTTCCTACTACCCCAATGATATAGAGATCGCGGAAACCAACATCATCACCAGTGCAACCACCTCCTATCCCGGCACTGCCCTCCGGGTGGGCAGTACCGGACTGGACGTAGAGGCCATACAGACCTACCTGAACCGGATACGCAGGAACTATCCGGCCATACCGGCCATCACCGACGCTGCCGGCAGCTTCCAGGATTCCACACGGGCCGCCGTAACCCAGTTCCAGCGCATCTTTGATCTTTCTCCCGACGGCATCGTGGGCAAAGCCACCTGGAATAAAATTTCCACCATCTATACCGCCGTGACCCGTCTGGCAGAGCTGGACAGCGAGGGCAGCTCTCTGGGGATCGGAACCGTCCCGCCAGGCAGCATACTCCGCCAGGGATCCCGGGGGCAGGATGTCATCACGCTCCAGTATCTTCTGAACATGATCGCCGAATTCTATCCGGACATTCCGGCCCTCGCCCAGGACGGGATCTTCGGCAGCCAGACCGCCCAGGCCGTGACGGCATTCCAGAGGGCCAGGCAGCTGAGCCCCGACGGCATCGTGGGACCGCTCACCTGGCAGGCCCTGTACGATACCTACTATGGCATCGAGAGCAATATCCCCTCCCAGGGCCCGGGCCAGAACACGCCGCCGGGCCAGGGCACCACTCCGGGCCAGAGCACGATCCGTTACGTGGTCAAGGCCGGCGACAGCCTCTGGCTGATCGCCCAGCGTTACCAGACCACCGTAGACGCGATCAAATCCCTGAACGGACTCACCGGCGACCGGCTCTCCATCGGTCAGGTACTGCAGATCCCCGTTCCCCAGGGCGGCTCTTTCCTTACCTACACGGTAAAATCCGGCGACACTCTCTGGAAACTGGCCCAGACCTACGGAACCACCGTGGACGCCATCAAACGCGCCAACAATCTGACCAGCGACATGCTGAGTATCGGCCAGGTACTGCGGATCCCGCTGAATTGACGGCTCCGTGGCCGGTTGTCCGGACAGATACACATTCTACGCTATCCTTGAAATTTCCTGCAAATTACCGAAAGGGGCCGCACGAAACCATTCGTGTGATGCCCCTTATATCCATACTCCCCGACCGGAACCCTTCCAGATCCAGCGTGATATACCGATATCCCAGTTCCTTCATCCGGGCAATGATCTCCTGGCGTCGGGCAAAAATCTCAGAGAATGCTTCCGCATCCACTTCCAGCCGGACGATCTCCCCGTGGACGCGCAGCCGCACATTATAAAATCCCAGCCCCCGCAGATACGCCTCGCCCAGCGCCGCCCGGTCCATCTCTTCATAGGACAACCTGGTACCGTAAGGAAAACGGGTCGCCATACAGGGGGATGCCGGTTTATCGGCCGACGCCAGCCCATATTCCGCTGCCAGCAGCCTTACCTGGGTTTTCGTAAAACCCGCCTCTGCCAGAGGGCTTGTAATACCCAACTCCTCAAGGGCACGGATACCCGGACGGTATACATGCAGGTCATCCTCATTTGTACCCTCCAAAATCTGCCTTATGCCCATATCTTTGGCCAGACTGCACAGTTTTGCAAACAGAAGCCTTTTACAGCGATAGCAGCGATCCCTGGGATTATCCAGAATCCCCGCCTCTGCCAGTTCGTCCACCTGTATGGTTCTGTGTTCCGCCCCCATATCTGCCGCAGCCCGGGCCGCTTCAATAAGCTCCGCCGCCGGATGCAGCCGCGTCTTCATCGTCACAGCCAGCACGCGTTTTCCTGTCTCTTTTGCCGCCTCGCAGGCCAGTTTCAGAAGAAGGCTGCTGTCCGTCCCGCCCGAAAAAGCCACTGCCACATCTTCTGCAGCATACTCCCTGATCCGGTGAAGAAGCGCTTCTTTCCTCTCTTCATATACTTCGTTCATACTATATTCAGCCTCTCTCTAATCCACGGATTTCATACTTTCTACCATGCTGATCTTCTTCAATTTGCCCGACATGACCAGACAGACCAGTCCTGTAAACACCATAGTGATCACAAAAGCGTACACAAAACTCATGGGATAGATCCGCCGCCCGAACATGATGTTGGACACCTCTGCCGTCACCACGATAAACCGGTTCAAGTAGATACCGCCCACCAGCCCGACGGCGGCTCCCATAATGCTCAGAACCACTGTTTCCCGATAGATATAGGCGTTTACCTCCCCCGGATAGAAACCCAGCACCTTGATCGTGGCAATCTCCTTCTCCCGCTCGCTGATATTGATATTCGTCAGATTATACAGTACCACAAAGGCCAGCAGTCCGGCACAGACGATCAGCACCACCACGATATAGTCCACCTTGCCCAGCATGTTCTCAAAAGTAGATATGACTGTCGAATTATACTGTGCCGATGATACCTCCTCCAAAGCCAGCAGCTCCGTGATCACCCGTTCCTCTTCCTCCGGCTCCACCGGATAGATGACATGGCGGGTACCGTACTCCACCGTTTTTCCGAAAGCTTCCCCATAAGCCGCGGCACCCAGATAGACGAAAGAGCGGATATAATTTTCCGTGATCCCCGTCACTGTCAGCTCTGCCCGGGCATCGTCCCCGTCTTCCAGCGTAAAAGTATCGCCCACAGACAATCCAAACGTATCCGCCAGCTTCTCCGTCAACAGTACCGAGGACTCATCAAAAGAAATCTCCCGGCCGCTTTTCCTGTCACGAAATACCATGAAGTTCCGGTACTCCCTGGCCGATTCGGGAATCACCAGCACGGTATCCTCCTTCCGCCGCCCCTGCAGAATGCTGACCTGCTCGCTGTGGACGGCCGCATAACCCTGGGCATGGCTGTCCAGATAAGCCTGCAGAGCCTCTACATGTTCCTGTGACGCCTTATCTTCCAGATCAACAGTCAGATGATACTGCTGCAGCTCCTCATACTGGATCCCCACGATATCGCCGATAGCGTCCCGGATGCCGAAACCGGCCAGCAGGAGGGCCGTACAGCCGGCTATACCCACCAGCGTCATAAACAGCCGCTTTTTGTA
>DPJQ01000240.1:7633-7828 GCA_003542935.1 Lachnospiraceae bacterium
CATAAACAGCCGCTTTTTGTAGCGGAACAGATTCCGTGCCGTCACTTTGTAGGTAAATTTCATGGAGCGCCACAGCGGTGTCACATATTCCAGCCAGATTCTTTTTCCCGCTTTGGGAGCCCGGGGCAGCATCAGACGGGCCGGTTTTTCCCGCAGGATCTCCGCACAGGCCCAGCAGGTGGCCCCCAGCACGCC
>DPJQ01000240.1:8103-8385 GCA_003542935.1 Lachnospiraceae bacterium
ACAGCAGGTGGCCCCCAGCACGCCTAATATGGAGGCGACGGCGGAGGGAACCGCATAAATCCCGCGGAAAACCGTATGAAAACCGGGATAATAGTACATAATACTGTAGGCATTCCAGATCACCGTGGGGAACAGCCACTGTCCCACCAGTATACCCGCAATGCTGCCCAATATCCCGGCGCTGCCGGCATACAGCAGATATTTTGCCAGGATCGTGCCCTTCCCATAGCCCAGGGCCTTCAGCGTGCCGATCTGGCCGCGCTCCTCCTCCACCATGCGGGT
>DPJQ01000137.1 GCA_003542935.1 Lachnospiraceae bacterium
GTCAAGCCGCATGGCTGTGATTTTGGTCGGTGCGGTTGCTTTTTTGATGTCCTTTATTTCTTCTGGTCTGCCGGATACTGATCACCGTGACAAAATCATGGTCAGGAATACGAATTGATTGCGTATTCCGTGAGAACATGATTCAGGACTTCAAACACACTCCAGGGGAAGTTTTTTCCTTGTAAAATGGGAGCTATGGAAATATAATGGATACAAACGTATGTAAAAGGAGGGAGAAACAATGCTGATGAATGCAAAAAGGAACAGAATGATTGCGTTTTTGCTGGCGATTCTCATGGCTTTTTCCATAATCTATGTGGATGCGCCGATTGTGGAGGCAGCGGGAAAAACCGCGCTTGCGAAAACATCCGGAAGTGTGGTGATAGGCGGTACACAGACAGTGAAGGTCAAAAATGCGCCCAAGGGCGCCAGCATCACCTACAAGTCCAGTAAAAAGTCGGTTGCAAAAGTAACCGGCAAGGGCAAAGTAACCGGACTGAAAGCGGGTACGGCCAAAATTACAGTTACGGTGAAAAAGGGAAAAAGTAAAAAGAACCTGATCTATAAAATAACCGTTAAAAAACCGAAGCTGTCTAAAAACAGTTTCACTGTCGGCGTGGGGAAAAGCGTGGTTTTGGCTGTGAAAAATAAGCCCGGGAAATCTGTCAAGGCGAAATACAAATGGACTTCCAGCAACAAAAGCGTGGCTGCCGTTACAAGTAAAGGGAAAGTAACAGGCAAAAAAGAGGGCACTGCCACGGTGAAAGTGAAGGTGTCCGTGGGGAAAAAGCTTTCTTATACTCTATCCTGTAAGGTGAAAGTGGGTGCGGGACAGGCCAGGAAAATCTATACAGTGGTATTTGACAGCAATGGCGGCAGCAGCGTACCCTCCCAGAGCGTGGAGGAAGGGCAGGCCGTACAGAGGCCGGGTGACCCTACAAAGAGTGGGTATCGGTTTGACGGCTGGTACAGCGACCAGGCGTTAAAAAGTGCCTATGACTTTTCAGAAAAAGTGACGGCTGACCGAACGCTTTATGCGAAATGGGAGGCGGTACAGGCCAGGAAATATACCGTAACCTTTAACAGCAACGGAGGCAGCAGCGTATCGCCGCAGAATGTAGAGGAAGGGCAGGCCGTACAGAGGCCGGGCGATCCCACAAGGAGCGGGTACCTGTTCGGCGGCTGGTACAGTGACCCCGCATTACAATATGCCTATGATTTTTCAGCCAAAGTGGCCGCGGATCTGATTCTCTACGCGAAATGGGAGGCGGTTCCCCCAAGCGTGTACACGGTGACATTTATCAGCAACGGGGGGAGTGAGATCCCTGCGCAGGCTGTAGAGATCGGGGGCCGGGCCGTGAAACCCGAGGATCCGGTAAGAAAAGACTATACCTTTGTGGGCTGGTACGCTGACGAAGAGAAAAAAACGGAATTTGATTTCGGAAGTACCATCGCCGCAGATACACTTTTGTATGCCAAATGGCAATTAAACGAAGACGCAGATTTTGATTTAGGGAAAGTGGAAGAACTGGTGGGCGATGGCGTGATCGAGGTGGCCCAGAACAATGATACTTCCATACGGTTTATTGACGGCGGCTTTTCCAATAAAAAAATACAGAACCAGGATGACGCTTTGTATGTGCTGGAAAGGGTTTCGCCGGTGCTGACAGGGAGCGGCGAGAATGTGGCGGACACCGTGGGCAGTGTGGAAGTGACCACGGAAGATGACGGTACAGGCATAAGAGAGAGTTACTATCTGTTCACGGCCGAAGTGGGTGGCATTCCCGTGGAGGGAAGTGATATTATTTTAGTCGCCGGAGAGAATCACACGCCGGAAGGGTTGGTGAATTCGTATAAAGAAGGCATTAAAGATATAGATACCCAACCGGATGAAACAGTAGAAAATAATGTAGAGAGTATCATTAAAGAGGACATTTTGGCACAGGCCAGGGAGCAGTGGGGCACGGGGATATCCATGGAAGACCTGAATTCGCTGGCCTTTGAAAAAAAACTGGTGATCTATGCCATGGGGGATGAAGAGCCTATGCTTGCCTGGCGGGTATCCGTGCGGGAAGATACTTCCGCTTCGGAGGGAAGTACGATCGAGGAACTGGGCGGAGAATTATCCTCCGATGATGTGCTCTCTTTCTTCTGTGTGAACTATTATATTGCCGCTAACGGGGTGGACGGCGGTGAGATCATCACGAGGATATCGTCCGCCCAGGGGGCGTGGGAGGCATCTATGTCCAGCGGTGAGGATATCAAAGGCGTAAGCCGGGAATTTAGCTGCCAGCGTGACGATAAAAAGTTCCGGATGGTGGATCCCGTGCGGAAGATTTCTACCTATCAGACGTTGTTTACGTCATCCGGCCTTTTTGGTTTAGGGAAGCAGACGGCTGTTGTGCCGGGTCAACTGGTGGAAAAAGGATTATTGGGTTGGAATAAAAAAGCAGTATCCGCCCACTACTTTATGGCTAAAGTGTGGGATTATTATCGGCAAAATTTAGGCAGGGTTTCTTACGACGGCCACGGGGCGGATATCCGGTTAAGCGTAGAGTATGTCCCGAATAGTTCCAATGCGTTTACATGGCTGGTGGAGGCTTTTGGGGATGACAACGCCTGCTGGTCTCCCTATTATCGGCAATTTATGTTTTATAATACCGGAGGAAATGAGGCGGCCCTGGATATCTGCGGGCATGAATTTACCCATGCGGTGATCAATACCATTGTAGGCGGGCAGGATTTAAGCAGAACGCTGACGTACCAGGGTGAGAGCGGAGCCCTGAATGAGTCTTATGCGGATATCTTAGGTTGCCTGATTGAGGGAAAGACGGGAAACGGCAGATGGCTGATCAGTGAAGACGGGACGAATGGGGCCGTCCGCGATATGTCCGATCCATCCCGCTACGGCCAACCGGAACATTACGATGACCGGGAGCAGGGAACAGATGATGACGGCGGCGTGCACAGTAACAGCGGGATTTTCAATTTTGCCGCTTACAAGATGATGACAGATAAGAGGACATCCGGGATTTCTGATGTGACATGGGCCAGGCTGTATATCCGTTCCCTCAGAAAGCTGGCGACGGACGCGACCTTCGAAGATGCGGCCCTGGCGGTGCTCAGTACGGCAAAGACACTGGGCTTTACCTATGAGCAGAGGGAAGCCATACGTGATGCCTATAAAGAGGTGGGGATCATTAAAGAGGAAGCCATCCGGATCGTATTGCAGTGGGGCGCTGCGCCGGATGACCTGGATGCCCATTTAGTGGGTCCCACCGTGGATAGGAAAGAGAAGTTCCACGTATACTTTGATGAACCGGAATATGAACATCCGGACGAGAATGCAAAAGAAAAATATGTCGCGGATTTAGATTTTGACAGCGCAGAGGGTAACGGCAAAGAAATTATATCCATTCGCGCTCTGACGCCGGGAGATTATTACTACTATGTCCATAACTATTCCGATAGGGAGAGTACGTATTCCACAGAATTATCGGCATCCCGGGCAACGGTAAAAGTATATCGGGGAAATTCTAATGAGTTCCTAAAGACCGTAGACGGAACAGACGCTTCTTTTAACGTTGATACGTCAAAGGACGCTACATTGTGGTCAGTTTTGCATATACAGATTGATGAAGAGCGGAATATCCGCATTACACCGGTTCATGCGTATGGCTATCACAGTGATGAGGATACCGTGGGGCAGTAAACGGATCGTGGAAATGATGCGCAATAGGGGAAGTCTGTCGATATTCTGAAAGCCGCACGCCGGGTCCTGCGGGGGCGGATGAGAATACTTCCTGTGAAGCGCCTGAGACGGTCACCTTTAGGGAGTTCCTAAAGGAAAAGATTCGAAATAATATGGCCGGATATGAATTTTCGTGGCTAAAGGTGTCGAAATATTCCGATTTGGTCTGATTCGGTGTAGGTGAAACAGAGCAGGTCTGGAAGTGTGAAACCGAAGACTGAATCGTAACGTCCCGGAGAAAATATCTCCGGGACAGACTTTTGGAAAAATCCACAGATTATTTTTTGCGAGGCTCACTTCCGGGAGATCCGCAGATAACGGTAAATGTGAGTTATTCGTCTGCATCGTCTTTTGAGAAGGGACTTTTTACGCCGTTTTTATCCAGAAATAAATCAACGTCCGCAACATTCTTATAGTTTTTGTTAATGCACACAATGATCCCGGCGTCGGCGGGATTTTTTGATGGAGCCTGGAACATCCGGCCAGAGAGAGCGCTTTTTGAGTTTCTTTAAGATCCATATGAGCTCCGATACAGAGCGCCGTTAATTTATATTTTGACGGAGTTTTTCTGCCGTCGCAGATGTGATAGACATAGTTTTTGCTCAGGTTCGAGTCACGTACGATCGAGGGAATTGTAAGGTCTTTGTGTTGTGACATGTATTCGTTAATAAAGTCTTTTAGTGAAGTAAATGTTTTTTCCTCTTTCAGCTCCTTTAAAAAAGTTTGATAGGATTTATGCCCCTGGGAAATGTCCTCCAGTTCCTGAAATAAGACTGTGGTGCGCGTTTCCTTTTTTGCGTTCATAGATAACTCCTTATCATGTATAATGGTGAAAATAAATATTACTCTATATGATAAATGATTAGGATTGAGATGGCAAGGGAGATGAAAGATTATGACGTTGGAGGAACAGTGCAGATTATCCTATTATAAAAAAATAGCAGATATCAGCGCACATAAAAACGTATGTCTTGTTCAGCATGTGGAAACGAATCGGATTTTTGTAAAGAAAGAACAGAAGGTCTACAGTCGGGAAGTATATGAATATCTGAAAACATGCGGTAATCCGCATATCCCTAAGATCTTTGAGTGTGTAGAAGATGAGGGGAAATTGATTATCATAGAAGAATACATACAGGGAGAATCCCTGGCGGATCATCTTGAAGAAACCGGGGTTTATTCCCCGGAGGAGGTTTGCCGTTTTGCGATCACCATATGTGATGTGCTGGAGCAGCTCCATCAATTGCCGCAGCCGGTTATTCACAGAGATTTAAAACCGGAAAATATAGTCATTCCTGAAAACGGTTCTCTGAAAATTATAGATTTTAATACGGCAAAGCAGCATGAACAGGGAAAAGATTCTGACACGGTAATTATCGGGACACGGAAATATGCGGCCCCGGAGCAATTTGGCTATAAGCAGTCGGATGCAAGAACGGATATTTATGCAATAGGGGTTATGATGAATTATCTGCTCACGAAAAGATATCCGGATGAGTACCTGTATGTCTCTGAAGGACATGGAAAGATTTCTTTGTCAGGGATTATCAGCAGGTGCATTGAATTTTCTCCCGACAGCAGATATCAGACGGTCATGGATCTGCGGCGGGATCTGCAGGCAGTATTAGCCAGGACAGCGAAGACGGGCCGGGACAAAGCAGAATATCGGAAAAATGATCTGCCCAAAAAGAAGGGCATGTGGAAAATACCGTTTTTTCCGCCGGGTTTCAGGACGGGCACCGTCTGGAAAATGATAACGGGTGGGACAGGTTATCTGGTCATTTTCTGGATGAGTTTTTCCCTTGAAGTAAAAATGCCGGATAACAATATGGCAACAGGTTTCTTTTTGTGGGCAAACCGGCTGACGGTTTTGATCTGGTGCTTGTTGACGGTCGCGTTTTATGGGGATTACCTTGGCTGGCAAAGGTTTTTGCCGCTCATGCGGAGAAAATATCTGCGCTGGGCGGGATATATTTTGTGGCCCATGGTTTTTATGTTTGTGTTGCTACTCATTCTCGTGATGGTTGGCGGATAGAATTGTACCGGCGGTACACCAAAACCCATGTCAATGGTGGTATGCTTTCTTTCATAAAACATGAAAGGAGGTGTTGCAGATGCCGAATTATATCATCAATAAGGAAAAGACGGATGGCCGTTACAACGAAGTCCATACCGTCGTATGTGTCCATAGGCCGTCGTACTGGAACCAGCAGGATCTGGGCTGGCATGCGGATGAAGTGGATGCGGTGGCTTATGCCAGGAGAAACGGATATCCGGATGCGGACGGATGCCGTTACTGCTGCGAAAGAGCGCATCGGGGATAGGGAAAACAGATGATTTAAGAAAGGGGTCTGACTATGGGAAAAGATATAAAACCGGCGCAGCTTATGATACCGGTGTATATCAATGAGAAAATTGTACTGGACATGCTTGCGATCATGGAGGATGGCTTTTCAACCGTCAGCCAGGTAAATTATTCAGAGCATAAGGCACGTGAGGCAACACAGACAGGGCAGATGGAACTGTCAACATCAGTACCTCTGCTGAGTAAGCTTTTGAAAATTGATTTAAAGGGGGGCATCTCCCATTCCGGCAGCAACAGTGAGGAAGAAAACACGGCAAAAGAAAAAGTGCATACGAATGTATCGCTGCTGTCAAAGTTCCGCGATTTTCTGATTGACAAAAAAATACTGCATACGGATTTTAATATAGCCCAAATGCAGGTCGGAGATTATGTTGAAATGGAGGGAGTGCTGCAGAAAAATCCGCTGATCGATTATATGGATACACTTATAGACATATTCCATATGGCCAGCATTTTTTCGGAAAAACCTCAGTTGGGTAATCGAACGCAGGCAAAGAAGCAGACGAGGGAAGAATCGGAAATGCTGCGGCAGATTAAAGCCTTTACAGAAGAATTAAAACACAGCGGTACGATTGATTTCATTTTATCGGACAGGAAAGGGACAGCGGTGCTTTCCGCCCAGGAGCAGTATCTGGCCAATGACAATGTCTCTGAAATACTGGGCGGACACTTTAAAGTGCTGGGGAAGGTAATTGCCATTTGCAGAGACGACTCTGAGAGTATTGATCTTTTACGGAAAACGGCGCTGTCTGTTTTGCCAGAAATGACATTATCAGAAATGCTTTTATGGTTTAAGAATGAGGAGCTCAGTGAATATAACCTGCCTGAATTAAAAACAACAATTACGGGCCCCGCGGTCATAGTGATTCCCGTCGCGATTTATGCCTGACCATCAGGCAGAAAAGAGTTGGGAAATGGTAACAGTTCGGGCTTGGCTGAACTGTAACGAGAGCGGGTGCCGAATGAATTATTGAAAGACGCCGTGCTCACCAAATCGGTTTTGGTGGTCAATAAAGGAAGTTACGACTGATTGACATATTGGTCAGGATAATAGCGCTGCAGAAAAAGTCTGAAAAAAATTTGTGAAAACCTCCGTTACTTTTTATGAAATAGTTTTGATACAGGAAAGCCCTGCCTCCATTTTAGCAAAATGGAGCGGGGCTTTTCTGTATGAGAAGATAAAACAGGTATGGCTGGTATGTTCCAGCCCTT
>DPJQ01000117.1:0-9367 GCA_003542935.1 Lachnospiraceae bacterium
AATCGGGACCGGCGCATTTTCCGGGGATAAGAAGCTGAAAAGCCTGCAGATCAGAAGCGGGAAACTGAAAACGGTGGGTAAGAACGCGCTCAAGGGCATAGCGGCGAAAGCCGTCCTCAAAGTACCCGCCGCAAAGATCAAGGCCTACACGAAACTTTTCAAGGGAAAAGGGCAAAAGAAGACGGTCAAGGTGAAAAAATAAAATACAGTCAGTTCGAGAGGTATATACATATGAACTTATCGTTTACGAAACAGATCATGCGTACTGTGATGGGACTTTTGGAGATTCCGGTGGTCACGGTGCTTTTGCTGCTGATGGCGGCGTCCGTTGTGATTATCGGAAGCTTTCTGGTGGAAATATTTACGGAACGGCGGCGCATGAAGGAAAAGATTCCCGTATTTGTCACAGAGATCGAAGGACAGGGTGTGGAAGCGCAGAAATCCCGGATTGCGGACAGCGGCCTTTTGGGCCGCCAGAAGGATGCCTTGAAAGCGCTGCTCGATCAGGCCCATATGCCCGCGGATGCCAGGGAGAGCCTGGCAAAACAGCTTCTCTATGAGGAAGAAGTGCATTACAGGAGGATCGTGGCCGTCACCGATATGGTGGTGCGTATTGCCCCGATGTTCGGCCTTTTGGGTACGCTGATCCCTCTGGGGCCGGGCCTGATGGCTTTGAGCCAGGGCGATACGGCCACGCTGGCCCAGTCTCTGACTACGGCTTTTGATACCACGGCGGCGGGCCTGGTGGCGGCGGCCGTCTGCTTTGTGGTGGGCGCTTTTCGCAAACGCTGGTATGACGGTTATGCGGCAGGGCTGGAGACGATTATGGAGATTCTGCTGTCGGGCATGAAAGAGGCGGACGGAAAAGGAAACGTCGCCTTGAAGAAAGAGGTGTGACCGGAATGTTAAGGAGAAGAAGAGGCGGAATGTTTCAGGACGTGGAACCGGAGAATCCCATGGACGGGCTCAGTAATCTGTCCGACGTCATGCTGGTATTTTCCTGCGGCCTTCTGCTGGCGCTCATATTAAATTATAATATCGATCTGACCCAGAAGGAGCAGGACGTGGAATATGACTATGAGATCCAGGCGTCCGGGGACGGGGAGTCCGAACCGGTGGACGACGATGTCACTCTGCAGGAGATGGGCACCGTATATGTGGATCCCGAAACCGGTAAAATGTATGTGGTGGATAAAGAACCGGAGTGACGGCCCGGAATGTGGAGCAACCTGTGGAAAGGGCGGTATATTATGGAAAGAAAACGAAAAAAGGTATGGCCTGGCCTGTTGCTGGCATTGCTGCTGGCCGTGGGGCCGGCGGCTCCGGTCCTGGGCGGAGAACAGTACACGGTGAAGTTCAAAGGGCTGCGGGACGGCGCCGCGGTGAGGCTGTGGGATCTGGGCTCGGGGAAAGAGGTGGACGGCGGTTCAAAATCTTCTTATGATCTTGCCCCCGGCAAATACCGGTATGAGATCCATATGGACGGGAAACAGTGTGACAAGGGGACTTTCACTATTGAGGACGGGGGACGGGAGATCACGGTAAAGCTCCCGGAACCGGAAGAATCCGGGGAAGATAAGAAGCCGGAGGAAGATAAAAAACCGGAGGAAGATAAAAAGCCCGAAGAGGGACAGGCTCCGGTGGAAGGAAAGGAGCCGGAGGGAGAGCAGTCCCCCGAGGGCGAGCCCGGGGAAGCCGTACAGCCGGGGGACGGGAAAAGCCAGGACGATGACGGGGACACGGCCGTGGATACGGAAAATCCCGGTTATGTGGAGGAGAACGGAAATATGGCAGCCACCCTGCCGGTGATGGAAGATACGGCAGGCCTGGAGAAAGATCCCGGAAACGGCGGCGACCAGGAGGGCAATGAACCGGAGGGCCCCGACGATAGTGACGACGACGGCCGGGGAAAGGGCGGCAGCGGTGAAAACGGCGGCGGAGGATCCGGCTCGGGCAGGGGCAATAAAAAAAGCCCGGGGAACGGCAGCGGAAAATCCGGCGGCAGCAAAGCCGGGGGTACGTCGAACGGAAACCGGTCCGGCCGTGGGCAGGACTCCAGGGATGACGACGAGGACAGTAAAAGCGGCGAGTCGGCCAAGCAGGAAGAAAAAAAAGAGAGCGGCGCCGACGAGCAGGACAGGAAGACCGGCCAGAATGTGAATGACCTGAATGCATTGAGCGAGACCGGCCGGCAGCAGAACCGTAAAAGTACCATGGAGGAGCAGGCGAAAAAGACACCGGATCTCTCTTATGTGGAGGTCAGGCGGTCGGGCGTCCCGGCCCGGGCGTCCGGTATGGGACAGTCGGAGGGGAGCGATCTGCAGCTGCTGGTTTTGACTGTGTTTCTGGGAGCAGGACTGCTGGCGGGCGGTATGGCCCAGCGGGGCTGGCGCTACCGCCGGGATCTGTGCTGGCAGGGAAATGGAGTGGAACATGGGGAAGAATAAAAGGATGGTCAAAGCGCTGTTCGGCGTTGCGGCATTTCTGGCCTGTCTGTGTCTGCCGGAAGCGGGAATCCGAAGAGCCGGGGCGGCAGAGTGGCCGGGGGCTTATAACCATGCATACGGAAACGCCGTGGTGGATACTCGGCTTGCGGTGGATACCGATGAGATCTATGAGAAATGGTCTGTCCCGGTGGGAAGTGAGTCCGATTTAAGCGGCCTGTTTGCCGGCCAGACAGTGGTGGCGGACGGTTATGTCTATATCACGGGCCGCGGCAGCATCTACAAGATCGACGTGGACACGGGAGAAGTGGCGGCGCAGGCGCCGGGAGGCAGCACCAGCCATTATTATGATTATCTGGCTTACGGGGACGGAACGGTGTATGTGGCCGGCCCGTCCTGTATCGAAGCCTTTGACGCCGGTACCCTGGTGCGGAAATGGCGTACATCCACCGGGGGCCAGCATACCTATCTGGTGGACGGAAAGGTCAACAGGGCCAACGACTACGGGCTCTACCGTCCGCTGGTTTATCATGACGGCTGGCTCTTCTGCGGGAAAAACGCGTTTCGGACCGGCGGCTATGAAACGGACAGCCGGGGCTATAATGTTCCTGCCTGGAGCATTGACGATGAGTTTAACCGGAACGCCGGTACGGTTGTGGGAGATTACTACTATGTGTGTGCGGCACAGACGCTGTATGCCGTGGATTATCGGACGGGGGCCGTCCATGACACATGGAAATTCAGCAATACTCAAAACCAGGTGACCTGGAGCGGCGTAGTCTACAGCGGGGATACCGGGCGGCTGTACTGGGGATCCTTCATCGGCTCCTGCGTCTATTCCGTAGAAGTCGGTGCGGACGGAAAATTCAGGGAAGGGACGAAGATCACCCGCACCGGCAGCCAGAAAACGGTGGGCGCCCCGGTCGTATATGGCGGACGGGTCTATCTGGCCGGAGAAAACGGCCGTATCGATGTGCTGAGTGCCGATACGCTGCAGCTTCTGTACACCAACCGCCATAACGACAGCGGCCGGATACAGAGTACGCCCATACTGACCACGGCTTATGAGAATGACGATCCGGCGAAACCGGGCCATGTCTATCTGTATTATCAGGGTTATAACGCCCCGGGTACGGTCTACGTGATGGAGGACTGGGCGGGCAATATGTCTCCCCGGACGGTCCAGAAGGCAGCGGTACCCTCCATATCCGGCGTATCCACGGAACAGCTGGCCGTGGGCAGGCAGGGGGAGCTGTACGCGTACAATGAGTCCGGTTATCTGTTCGGTTTCCATTCCAGCGCCGCATGGCTGACGGAGCTGGAAGTGGAGGGCGCCCTGGAGCCTCTGGATTTTTCCGCCAAAAAGGTGGAGTATGCCTGTGTGCTCCCCGGCGATACGGACAAAATCCGCGTCCGGTTTAAAGCCTCCGCAAAGGGAGCGGTCAGGGTGGACGGTGTCGACTGCGGAACGGAAGGCACGGTGGAGCTGTCCGGCGCTGCCGCGGAGATTTCCCTGGAGGTGGTAAACAGAGAAAAACCGGCAGATCAGCGGACCAGAGTATACCATATCTCGTTCCGCACGGCCGGAGACAGCGCTTCCCTGGAATCACTGTCGGTCAGGAAAAACGGCAGGGAGGAGCTGACGCCCGATCCGGTGTTCGCTCCGTCGGAGACCTTTTATGAGATCCTCTATACAAAAGATACGGAGAACCTGCTTCTTTCCGTGCGTCCCCGGGACAGCCGGGCGAAGATACAGACGGAGGGTGAAAACCTGAATGCGGGTTATGAGATGAAAAAGGAGAAGGACGGATCCTGTACCTGTACAGTCTCCCTGGCGGCCGGTAAGGAAAACGGGCTGGTCCGAATCCTGGTCACGGCGGAAAACGGTGTCGCGCAGAGGCAGTACAATATCCGTCTGATCCGGCCGGACGAGGAAGCGCCCGTTCTCTCCGGCGGCAGCGCAGAGCGCCGTTCGGATACATCGGCGTCGTTTTCCTTTTCCACCACAGAGGCCGGAGCCCTCTATTACGTCACCGGGAAGGCGGGGACAAAGGTATCCTCCGTCAGCACGGCAGGTTCCGGTATTACCGTAAAAAAGGGAAAAAATTCGTTTCAGGCGGAAGGAATGTCCGCCCGGGACGCGGCCGTCTATCTGGTGGTCAAAGATGCGGCGGGGAACGTCAGTGAGGTCATGAAGATCGCGGTGGATCTGTATCAGATGCCCACGCCCGTCATGAAAGAGGCGTCCGGCACGGCTTATAGAAAACTTCGCGTGTCCTGGCAGTTATCCGAGGGCGCGGAGGGTTACCGGATATACCGGAAGGAAAAGGGAGAGAGTACTTACGGAGCCGTTGCTTCCACCGACCAGAATACGGATACCTGGACGGATACGGCTGTGCGGCCGAACGTGGAATATACCTATACGGTTCAGGCCTACCGGATCGTGGAGGGCAGCCGGTATTACAGTGAGTACGGACAGTCCACGGCCACAGGGGCCGCCTGGTACCCGGCAAAAGCCGAGTTAAAGGCAGTAAAGGCCGTGGACTACAGCTCCATCCGGATCACCTGGAAAAAGCAGGACGGGGTGGACGGTTATGCCGTCTACCGTGACGCCGGCGGCGCCGGGTTCCAGAAGATTGCGAATGTCTCCGGCGAAAGCTCCGCCGGCTATACGGATGAAAAAGCGCCCTGCGGCACCACCTGCACCTATATGATACAGGCATACAAACAGCACAAAAAAGCAGAGTATGTGGGGGGGTACAGTAAGAAGCTGTCGGCGAAGACTTCTCTGGGAAAGGCGTCCCTGAAGATCAAAGTGTCGAAAAAAAAGGCGAAACTGATCTGGCCCAAGGTGAAAGGTGCCACCGGATATGAGGTTTATATGAAAGAGGGCACGGCCGATTTTGTGAAAATCGGCGATGTGAAAACGGTAAAGCTGAAAAAGAAAACTACCTATAAATTCAAGGTGCGGGCTTACAGGAAAGTGAAAAGCCAGAAAGTCTACGGCGCTTTTAGTACGACGAGGAAGGCCAGAGTGTAGGGCACCGGCATCCGGGAAGAGGAGGATGGGATGAGAAAAAGGAGTACGGCCCTTTGGGCAGTCTGGTTGGGCCTGTTTTTCTGGCTGGTTTCTCCGGCAGCCGTGAGGGCAGGGAGCATTGACTTTACGATACGGACGGGGAAAGATTATTCGCTGTCCGTGAAAGACGCTGCGGGAAATACGGTCGGGGATATCCCGCGGGAGGAAGAAAACACGGTGATTTCCCTCACAGAGGGTACCTATACTTATGAAGCCCGGGGAGACGGCTACGGCGACGATTCCGGTCAGGAATACGGATGGGGCCGGGGAAGCTTCCGGGTGGACGGGGAGAACAAAAGCCTGTCCCTGCGCCGGGTATATATGCCCCTGGAAAATAAGGACAGCAAGGCTTTCAGCCTGAAAGTGACGGATGCGTCCGGCACGGCTTATGAGCCGGGAGGTACCCGCGGTGTGGCGCGGCAATACCTGACTCTGCCGGTATCGGACACCAAAACCATGGCATACACGTATGCTTTTGAGCCGGCAAAAGGAGCGGGCAGTACCGCGGAATACTGGGGCAGTAACGGGGAGATGTATATCCACCCCGGCACAGGGATTTACAGCTGGACGACTCTGTGCCGTTCGGATCACAGTGGTTATCGGATCGCGGAGAAGACCCGGGTGACTCTGGCGGTTCCCGAAGGAGTCACACCCCGGCTGATGCGCCAGCCCTGGCTGTACTCTACGCGGGAATATATGAAAGACGCCCGGGGACAGGAACCCCAGGGGGCGCCGGATGAATCCACCGGCCTGGTGAACTACACCTATGAGGTGCCGGAATCCGAGCCGCTGCAGGTGGAGCTGTACCGGGACGGATACATAAAGCTCTGTCAGTCCGTATCTTCCGGTACAAACCCGATGACAGTCACTTTTGAGGAAAGGGACTGGGAAGGGCTTGCGGAGGCCGGGAATCAGACGGATGACCGGAAAAACAGTATTCTGACCAATGTGGGAGACAGCGGCAGCCTGTCTTTGCAGGTGGGGGAGCAGTTTGATCTTTACTGTTTCCGTAATAAACAGTCGGCCGTGCACAGTCCGGAATACCGCGCGGAAATTCTGGAGGGTGATGCGGTCACCGTAGCGGATGACGGCAGTGCTATGGACCGGGCCTACCGGGGCGGTCCCACGATTGAGGCTGTACGGCCCGGAACCGGCATTCTGCGCATTTCCTACGGCGCATTTGCGGTGAAAGACAACAAGGGCATCACGGTGTACGGAAAGAGCGGCCGGGACAGCGAGGCGCTTGTGGTGGTGCAGGTGGGAAACGGCGGAGGCGACAGTCGGACCGGTATCTCCGACAGTGAATTTGACGCGGTTTATTACCTGGAAAGTCTGTCGGACGGGAACAGTACCGTGGCAGGAAACGGGTATGCGGAGTATATGTTCAGTCCCCCTGCGGACGGGAAAAAGGCAGACCATGTCAGCGTGCTCAGCCCGTCAGGAGGGACGTACACGGACTGGAAAGAGTATGGCATGGGAGCGGACGGCTCCTGTACGGTACGTCTGTACCAGGGGAAAAATATTATCCGCGTGCAGAGCGGCGGTTCGGAAGCGTACCATGTACTCCAGTGCTATGGCCTGAAAGGCCGTGTGGAGGGCGGCGCCGTATATGAAACGGACGACGGGCCGCGGGTCCGCGTTCCGGCGGGCGGCGAGGTGAAGCTGAATTTTGACGGGCTGGTGATGACGCTGCCGGCCATAGAGGGCATCTACAATCCGGGCATCCGCAATACGGGCGTGGGCTGGCAGCTGGAACCGGCGGAGTATCTGTATTATCTGCTGGACGGCGAGCGCATCGAGGGCAGAAAGACTCAGTACGATCTGCCCGAAAAGCATACGATTACCTGGACGGCGCCCTCCCGGGAAGGGGAATATATCTTTGCCGGAGGCCGGGTGAGCACCACCGGTTTCGGCTCCCAGCCGGGCAGCCACCAGAAAATCGAGAAGGGCAGCCGGGCCGGGGTTCCCCATCTTGGGATGATCGCTCCCGCCTTTTCTCTGGAGTACAGTTTCCTGCCGGATATCGGCTTTACGGTCGCGGAGGAGGCGGACGAAGGAGAGGTGAGGCCGGTAACGGTCAACTGGGCGGCAAAAGATCAGCCCTCCGGCGCCGCACTGTCCGTTTACAACGCCAGAGGCGGAAAACAGTATACGTCAGGAGGAAAATGGATGCTGACGCCGGGGGCCTATACTTATGCCATAACCTGTGAGGGCTATCTGACTGCCCACGGCGTCTTTGAAGTACCGCCGTCGGACGAAGGGAATACGGAAAACGGCGGAGATTCCGGACAGGACGGCGGGTTGACCGTGGATCTGCCGGATGTCACGCTGGAGAAAGCCCTCGCCCAGGGCGGGACGGCCCGGGTGGAGATATCCGGCCATCGGGGCCTTCTGGCCCGGGGTCTGTCTGCAATAGATACAAAAGATCTGCCGGATCTCGCGAAAAAAAGGTATACGGCTTTCAATTACGGCGGCTACACGATTCTCCACGCTCTGATAGACACGCTGAACAGGGCGGAACAGACATTTACCTGCCGGTGCGGCATACTCCGGCCGGAGGACGGGGCGGACGGCGTGTGGTACTGCGAGGTCAACGGCAAGCCGGTGGAAGATTACGCCAATACCCTGGCAGAGGACGGGGATACGATTGAATTGTACACGGTTCTCCCCGGTCAGGCCGTGAGGGGCAGATTTGTTCCGCTTCGGAGAGCCCTAGCCAGAGAAAACAGCGCGGCGGTTGTTCTGGAAGCAAAACCGATATGTTCCGGCAGTGCATACGGACCTTTTGAAGGTGCAGAACTGTGGGTGGACGGCAGAGACAGCGGCGTACGGACGGATACCGAAGGCCGGGCTCTGCTGCCGGGCGGCGTACTGGGCGAGCCGGGTCTCCATACAGTGACGGCCGTCCGGGAAAAAGACGGTGGGAATACTTTTGTATACACGGCTATGAGTATCTATCTGCGCCGGGAAAAAGCTCTGGAAAGCGCGGGCCGGACGGCGGAGGAGTCGGCGGCTCTGGTGGCATCCCTCTTTGGCGAACTGGATCAGATGGGTGACGCGGCAAAGCTTGTCTGGGGCGATATGGAGCGGATCAGCGGGGCCATCGCCCGGGCAGAGGCCCTGGACGACGGAGAATATACGATGCTCCTGGAAAAGGAAAACGGCGCGTATGTAGAGAAACTGGAGCTTTTGTATACCCGCCGGGATGAGCTGATGAGCGAAAACGCCGTGGATGGGGTCAAAGCCCTCATCACGGCCCTCCACGACCAAAAGGTGATCACGGAAGAGAGCGAGGCGGCCATTGTCCGGGCCCGCGCGGCCTATGACGCGCTGACGGATCAGGAGAAAGCCCGGATGATCACGTATGAAAACTGGCTGATCGGCGCCGAGACCATGTTGTATCAGATACGGAACGTGAAAATGTCTCTGAGTTCTGACAGCTTTGAATATGATGGCACGGCGAAGGAGCCTGCCGTTACCGTGACTCTGGACGGAAAAGAGATGGAGGCCGGTGCAGAGTATTCGGTCGCTTATCGGGATAATGTGGAGCCCGGTACGGCGTCGGCGGTGGTGACGCTGGCAGAGAAGGCCGGATTCACCGCTTCCCGGACGCTTTCCTTCACCATTCTTCCGGCAAAAAATACTCCGTCCGGGACGGAGGAAAAGCCCCGGCCGGGAAACGGACAGGAAGACCCGCAGCCGGCGGTTCTGAAAAAGGGCGCCGTCTATGTGGTGGGAAACCTGAAATACAAGATCACCCGGGTGAACGGCAAGGGGACGGGGGGCGAAGCTGCGGTCACAGGCGTAAAAAATAAAAAACTGGCCCAGGCCGCAATTCCCGCCA